>WNEB01000039.1 GCA_009914575.1 Burkholderia gladioli | reverse complement strand
AACGACCTCTGGATCCTCGCCGTCGCCCTGCATCGATCACTCGAAAAACGCGTTGACCATGATCGGGAGTCTGCCTAATCTATGAAACCCCGCCGTCCCAACCTTCAACTACGAATGGGACACCGCCACGCGCTGCGCATGGCGCTGTTTGCTCGCAAGCGGCCTCGGGGAGTGATCGTGCATACTGACCGTGGTAGCCAATACTGCTCGCGCGAGCACCGCTCCCTGTTGGAGCAATACGCTTTGATCGCCAGCATGAGTGCCAGAGGCAACTGCTACGACAACGCAGCAATGGAGAGTTGGAACCACAGTCTGAAGGTCGAGGCCATCCATGGTGAACACCTCGCCACACGGGAGCAGGCCAAGGCTCATGTGTTTGACTACATTGAGGTTGACTACAATCGGATCCGGCTGCACTCGACCCTGGGCTACCTCAGCCCAGAGCAGTACGAGCTGGCCAATGTCGCTTAGATAGGTGTCCGTAAATCAGGGGCAAGATCAAAAACGCGTTGACCATGATCGGAAGTCTGCCTAATCTATGAAACCCCGCCGTCCCAACCTTCAACTACGAATGGGACACCGCCCCTGTCGATGCAGGTCGACGTGAACATCCAGGACGAGAGCGGCGGCCAGCTCGGCGGCGTGCAGAACACCGTCTATCAGACCGACGTGTTCGCGAAGTACGGCGACGAAGCCAACGCCGAGATCGCCCGCATCATCGCCGAGAACGCGGCGCCGGCTGCGGTCGCCCCACGGCGCACCGCAAGCCGCTCGCCTGAGACAGGATGGCTGACGGCAACCACCGGACGCCTCGATGAATGCTCCCTCCTCTCCCGGTCCGCTGACAGGCGGCAAACTCGCGCTCGGCACCGTGGCCGTGTCGCTCGCGATGTTCATGAACGTGCTCGATTCGTCGATCGCGAACGTCGCGATTCCGACCATCTCGGGCGATCTCGGCGTGTCCGTCGATGAAGGCCCCTGGGTGATCACGATCTTCGCGGCGGCCAATGCCGTGTCGATCCCGCTGACCGGCTGGCTCGTGCAGCGCTTCGGCCAGGTGCGCCTGTTCGTGACCGCGATCCTGTTGTTCGTGCTGTCCGCGTGGCTGTGCGGGCTCGCCCCGAACCTGCCGTTCCTGCTCGGCGCGCGGATCCTGCAGGGCGCGGTGGCGGGGCCGCTCGCGCCGCTCTCGCAGGCGCTGCTGCTCGGTGCCTGGCCCAAGCAGAAATCGTCCACGGCGCTCGCGCTGTGGGGCATGACGACGCTGGTCGGGCCGATCGCCGGGCCGTCGCTCGGCGGCTGGATCACCTACGACTACAACTGGTCGTGGATCTTCTACATGGCTCTCTTGAAATTTGAGTGGGCGAAAAGGGCCGCCGGGGTATGAAAACCTACGTAGCAAAACGGTATCTTCCCCCCCTAGCCCCGCCCCAAGGCGGGGAAGTCCTCGCCGCCGGACGGGCTCGGGGGCCAGGTGGTGCAAGGCTTTGCCTGGCCCCCGAGCCCTCAAGCGTGCTCGTAGATTTCTCCGCATCAAGGGTTCGCTGCGCCGGGCTTCGCCCGCCCTTGACCCGGGAAAATCCACCCACTCGAAATTCAAGAGAGGCTTCTACATCAATATCCCGGTCGGCATTTTCGCGGCGGTGGTCACCTGGTCGATCTTCCGCGATCGCGAATCGGCCACGCGCAAGCTGCCGATCGATACGGTCGGGCTGGTGGCGCTGATCGTCTGGGTCGGCTCGCTGCAGGGGATGCTCGACAAGGGCAAGGATCTCGACTGGTTCGGCTCGCCGGTGATCGTCGCGCTGGCGGTCATCGCGGCGATCGGTTTCGCGTTCTTCGTGATCTGGGAGCTGACAGCGAAGAACCCGGTGGTGGATTTGCGGCTGTTCAAGCAGCGCAATTTCGCGGGTGGCACCGTGGCGCTGTCGGTGGCCTATGCGATGTTCTTCGGCACGCTGGTGGTGCTGCCGCAGTGGATGCAGGAATCGCTCGGCTATCGCGCCGTCGATTCGGGGCTGACCACCGCGCCGCTCAGCGTGTTCGCGATCGTGCTGACGCCGTTCATCGGGCGCATTTTGCCGAAGAGCGACGCGCGCGTGATCGCGACGATGGCGTTCGTGCTGTTCGCGACCGTGTTCTTCATGCGCACGCGCTTCTACACCGACGTGTCGAACTGGGACCTCGTGCTGCCCACGCTGCTGCAGGGCATTCCGATGGCGATGTTCTTCGTGCCGCTGACGTCGATCATCCTGTCGGGGCTGCCGCCCGAGAAGATCCCGGCCGCGGTCGGCCTGTCGAACTTCGCGCGGATGTTCTGCGGCGCGGTGGGCACCTCGCTGATCGGCAATCTCTGGAACAACCGCACGGTGCTGCACCACGAGCGGCTGACCGAGCAGGCCAACGCAACCAACCCGGTCTTCAACCAGACGATCGATTCGATGCAGTCGTCGCTGCACGTCGGCAGCGACACGGCGCACGCGCTGTTCAATCTGTCGGTGGACGGGCAGTCGCTGGTGATGGGGCTCAACGACGTGTTCTTCATCTCGTCGGTGATCTTCATCCTGATCATTCCGCTGATCTGGATCACCAAGCCGGTGCGTCAGGCCAAGGGCGCGGCGGCGGACGGCGGCGGCGCGCACTGAGCGCCGCGGCATGACAACGGCCCGCAGCAGCGTATCGGCTGCGGGCCGTTGTCGTTTCAGAAGCGCTCCAGCACCGAATGCCAGAGCATGCCGAGTTCGAGCGCCGGCTGCCGCCACGCCGGGCCGCCCGGAAAGCGCCGGTGCCGCAACCGCGCGAACAGCTCGAACATCGTGCGCTCGCCGGCGATCGCGCGCGCCACCGCGCGGCCCGCGATGCCCGTCAGCGCCACGCCGTGGCCGCTTAAGCCCTGCAGATAAAAGTAGTTCGGATCGAGCGCGCCGATGTCGGGCGCGCGGTTGCGCGTGACGTCGACGAAGCCGCCCCAGCCGTAATCGATGCGCGTGTCGGCCAGTTGCGGGAACACCTCGATCATGCGGGCTCGAATCGATGCGGAGAGCTGCTCGGGCGCGGCGCCGGCCGACGTGGCGCGACCGCCGAACAGCATCCGGTGATCGGCCGACAGCCGGTAGTAATCGAGGAACAGGTTGTTGTCGCAGGCGGCCTCGCGCCCCGGCATCAGGGCGTCGGCGCGCGCCGCGCCGAGCGGCTCGGTGGCGACGATATAGGACGGCACCGGGCCGATGCGGGCCTCGATCGGCTCGGGCAGGAAGCCGCCGGGGCCGGCGTTGACGCACGACACCACGAAGCGGCAGCGCACCTCGCCCGAACGCGTGCGTACCACCGGTCGCTCGCCGCGCAGCACCGACGTGACGGTCGAATGCGCGAACAGTTGCGCGCCCTCGCGGTGCGCTGCGTCGGCGAGGCCCAGGCAGTACTTGAGCGGATGCAGGTGGCCGGATAGCGGATCGTGCACGCCGGCCAGATAGAGGCGCGACGCGATGCGCGCGCGGATCGCGTCGGTGTCGAGCCAGGTGAGGGCGGGGTGGCCCCAGCGCTGCGTCGCGGCGTCCATCCAGGCGCGCAGCTCGGGCACGCGGCGCGGTCGGGTGGCGAGCGTCAGGTAGCCGCGCGTGAAATCGCACGCGATGCCGTAGCGCGCGATCCGCTCGGCGATCAGTTCGACGCCGTCCAGCGAGAGCCGCCACGCGGCGCGCGCGCCGTCGTCGCCGAGCTGGCGCGCGATTTCGCCGTCCTTCGCGAAGCCGCCGATCACCTGGCCGCCGTTGCGGCCCGACGCGCCCCAGCCGGGCCGGCAGGCGTCGAGCACCGCGACGCTGAGGCCCGCCGCGCGGCAATCGAGCGCGACCGACAGGCCCGCGAAGCCCGCGCCGATCACGCAGACGTCGGCGTCGAGGGCACTGTCGAGCACAGGGTCGTCTTCGACCGGGCGCGTGACGGTGGCTTCGTAGTACGAATGACGCGCGAGCGCGTCCGCATGCTGCAGGAAGGTCGGTGTCATGGGCGGGGATCGTCTCATGCGAGGCAGCATCCGGCAATCTCGCCGATTTTCCGGCGGAGCCGCCTGCGAAGAGCTTGCCGGCCGCGCAACGCGCCGCGCGTCCGGCGCCGTTGCCGTGCGTCGTCGCGCACCCCGACCGTCTCCCGTGCAACGATCGGCGGATGGCGTACGATGCGCGAATGCCCTTCGGTTTCAGGCCGCATCGGGCGTTCGCCGCGCGGCCCGGCGATCGTCTACCATCGCAGCAGCGAGGACTGCTCGGCACGCGACATCCACGACTCGGAGATCCCATGCGAATCCTGCGTTTCCTGACGACCGGCGTGCTGCTCGGCGCGCTGGCCAGCGTGGCGGCCCATGCGGAGACGGCGAAGCTCGTCGCCAATCTGCAGCCGTCGAGCGAAGTGCCGCCCACCGCCACGCGCGGCTCGGGCACGCTCGACGCCACGTTCGACACCAACACGCACACGCTGGTCTGGACCGTCACTTACGGTGGCCTGACCGGCCCGGCGACGGCCGCGCATTTCCACGGCCCCGCGCCGGTCGGCCAGAACGCCGGCGTGCAGGTGCCGATCGCGAAAGACGCGCTCGACAGCCCGATCAAGGGCTCAGCCGTGCTCGACGATCGCCAGGTGACCGACCTGATGGCCGGCAAGTGGTACTTCAACATCCACACCAAGGCGCATCCGACGGGTGAAATTCGCGGGCAGGTCGAGCCGGCGAGCTGAACGCTGTCGCGCGACATGGCCGAAACAACGACGACACGCCAAGGAGAACCGATGAGCTGGCAGTCCGAACTGGCATGCTGGATGCTGCGCCGGCAGGTGCGGCCGAAGACGCTGTCGCCCGTGATCGACGTGGCGGATGCGCGCGCGCTGGCCAAGCGCCGCCGGCCGTTTGCTACGCGCGTGCCGACCGGCTGGCGGTTGCGCGAATGCTACGGGCAGGGCGATGCGCCGCGCGATCCGCTGCGCGGCGAATGGCTCGAACCGGTGGAGGCGACACAGGCGGCTGCGTCGTCGCCGACGCTGCTGTATTTCGACGGCGGCGGCTATTACTTCTGCACGCCCGCCACGCACCGCCCGCTCGTGTTCGCGCTGGCCGCACGCGCCCACGCGCGCACGTTCTCGTCCGATTACCGGCTCGCGCCCGAGCATCCGTTTCCGGCCGCGCACGACGATGCGCTGGCGGCCTACGCGGTGCTGTTCTCGCCGTGGACGGATCTGGCCGCCACCGGCGCGACGCTGGTCACCAACGACGGCGCCGATCCGATGTTCGCGGGCGTCGCGCTGGGCCGTGCCGCACGCCTGTACGTGGGCGACGCGAGCGCGCCCGACCCCTACGTGTCGCCGCTCTATGCCGACGCGGCCGGTTTGCCGCCGCTGCTGATCCAGGCCGGCAGCACCGAGGTTCTGCTCGACGATTCGCGCCGTTTCGCCGAGCGCGCGCAGGCGACCGGCGTCGACGTCGAACTGCAGGGGAGGCCGCGCATGCCGCATGTCTGGCAGATGGCCGTGCCGTTCGTGCCGGAGGCGCGCCGCCCGCAACCGCAGGCTCAGATCGCGATCGCCTGATAGGCGGCCTCGACCGCCGGCTGGCCGTACTTGCGTTCGAGCCGGCGCACCACGAAATGGCCGTGCGCGGCCTGCTGGAAGTGATAGATGAACAGCGTGTTGACGGTCGCGCCGAGCACCGCGCCGAGCGCCGGGATCGATTTGGCGGCGATCTGCTCGGTGACCTGCGCAGAGAAGCGCGAGGCGATCGCCTGCACGAGCCGCAGCAGCGCGGTCGAGCCGTGCGTCGCGAAGCCCTTCGACGCAATCTCGGACGACGCTTTCGACACCGCCTGCGCCAGCGCGCCGCGCAGCACGAAATAGCCGAAATCGGCGTCGCGCTCGGCATCCTGAGCCACCTCGCCGCCCCTGCCTGCCAGCCGCCGAACCGGCGTTCGCGAAACCCCCCGCCCATGCCGAGCACGGCCAGGCACTGCAACTGCGCGTCGATCGATCGCAGATCCTCGCCCTTGCTGCGCGCGATGTCGCAGATCGAGCGGAACATCAGCGTGGTGGTGACGGGCAACTCCACCGGCAGCGCGAACAGCCCGAACGCGCCGCCCGCCGCGCCGGTGGTGGCCACGGCCAGCTTGTGCAGGAAATTGCTGGGCAAGTCGGGCGGCCGCGCGATCATCTTCTCGATCGGCGCGCCCACCACGCTGGTCAGCTTCATCGTCAGCGACGGGCTTTCGAGCGCCAGTTTCGCGCGCCGCAGCGTGTCGAGATCCTCGGGCGACAACGTCGCCTCGATGGGGTGAGAAATCGGTTCCATATCCCTCCAGCCGGGTTCCGGATGCGTTCGCGGGAGCCATCTGCGTCTGCGTAGCGTACCCGTACCGCATGCGTGGTACTATCTCACAATTGTTGACTCATCAAACGTTGCGCGAGCAAAAGATGGCCGTCCATACCCGAGCCCACCATTCGAGTGGGCAAGTCCTGCCGTTTCGCGAATCCCTGCTGGCCATGCTCGGCGTGTCGTTCGTCACGATGCTGGTCGCGTTCGATCAGACCGTGGTGGGCACCGCCTTGCCGACCATCGTCGCCGAGCTGCGCGGGTTCGATCTCTATGGGTGGGTCGCCACGTCCTATCTGCTGACCTCGGTGATCACCGTGCCGATCTTCGGCTGGCTCGGCGATTACTACGGTCGCAAGCCGTTCGTGATCGCCTCGATCGTGGTGTTCACGGCGGCCTCGATGCTGTGCGGGATGGCCGGCAGCATGACCTTCCTGGTGTTCGCGCGCGTGCTGCAAGGCATCGGCGGCGGCATGCTGGTGGGCACCGCGTTCGCCTGCGTGCCCGACCTGTTCCCCGATTCGATGGTGCGGCTGCGCTGGCAGGTGCTGATGAGCACGGCGTTCGGCATCGCCAACGCGATCGGCCCGTCGCTCGGCGGCTTCCTGACGCAGTTCTGGGGCTGGCGCTCGGTGTTCTACGTGAACCTGCCGTTCGGGCTGCTGTCGCTGTATTTCGTGATCCGCTATCTGCCGCACCTGCGCCATGCCAAGCACGAGGGCAAGATGCGGCTCGACTGGCCCGGCGCGCTGCTGATCGCCGTGGTGCTCGGCGCGCTGCAGCTGTTCGTCGAATGGCTGCCCAAGCGCGGCTTCTTCGGCTGGCCGGCATTGTTGCTGCTGATCGCGGTGGCCGGCGGCCTGGCGCTGTGGCGCTGGGAAAAGCGCAGCCCGCACGCGCTGCTGCCGCTCGACATGTTCGGGAATCGCTCGCTCGCGATGTTGTTCTCGCTGGCGATCCTGGCCGGCTTCTCGATGTTTTCGCTGCTGTTCTTCGCGCCGCTGCTGTTTCAGGGCGGTTTCGGGATGTCGCCGAAGGCGGTCGGCGTGGTGATCACGCCGCTGGTGGTGTTCATCACGATCGGCAGCATTCTCAACGGCCGTATCGTGACGCGCATTCCGAGCCCGAACGCGATGTTGCCGGTCGGCTTCGCGCTGCTCGCGGTGGCCTGCGCGGGCGTGGCGCTGTCGTCGCACACCACGCCGCGGGCGCTGCTGCTGGCCGTGATGGTGGCGGGCGGCATCGGCCTGGGCTTCGTGCTGCCGAACCTCACCGTGTTCGCCCAGCAGACGGCCGGCCGCGAACATCTGGGCATCGCCACCGCGCTGCTGCAGTCGCTGCGCATGGTTGGCGGTATGATCGGCACCGCGCTGACCGGCACGCTGGTCAATCAGATGTACGCCAGCGGCGTGCGCGATGCGCTCGGCAGCGATCGCGCGATGCAGTGGTTCGGGCGGCTGTCCGATCCGCAGATCCTGATCGATCGCGCCGCGCAGACACGCGTGGTGACCGAACTCGTGCAGCAGGGCCATCCGGGCCCGTTGCTGCTCGAAACCGCGCGCACCTCGCTGGTCGGGGCCATCCATCTCGGCATTGCCGTCGCGGCGGTGGTGGCCGTGCTGTCCGTCTGGCAGAGTTGCCGCGTGCCGCCGATCCGGCTGCGCAGCAAGATCGAGCCGACCGTCGTCGCCGAATGAGCGGCACGGTCGACGAATCAACCGTTACCGTCGTTCGAAACATGGAAGCCCAAGACCGCGTCGCGATTCTTCAACAATTCGGCCGCACCTATCGCGCGTTCCTCTCCGCCTTCGAGGCACATGTCGGCCAGCCGATGCCGCGCTGGCGGATCCTGCTCGCGCTGCACAACGAAAGCGGCATGGCCTCGCAGAAGCGTCTCGTCGAGCTGGTGCGCACCGATCCGGGCGCGCTGACGCGGCAGTTGAAATCGATGGAGGCGCTCGGCTGGATCGCGCGTTCGCCGGATCCGCGCGACAACCGCGTGACCAACGTCACGCTGACGGCGGATGGGCGCGCCGTATTCAACGCCTGCATGCCGCGCCGCGTGGCGTTTCTCGACGAAACGATGTCGGCGCTGCCCGACGAGGCGCTCAATGCGCTGTCGGGTGCGCTGGCGATGCTGGAGGAGCGGATTGCCGAAGTGGGCGCCGCGCCTGCCGACGCGCCGGGAGCGGCCGACGCATCGGCCGCTCCCGGCGCGAATCGCTCGGCGGCCTGAGCGAGGCTGGTTCGCAGCGTTCAGCCCCGCCGCATCAAAGCTCGATGCGCGTGCCGAGCAGCGTGAGGAATTGCGCGAGCCAGGCCGGATGGGCGGGCCAGGCCGGCGCGGTGACGAACGGCGCATCGGTCACGGCCGAATCGACCGGAATGTCCGCATACTCGCCGCCCGCCATCCTCACTTCGGGCGCGCAGGCCGGATAGGCCGAGATCTTCTTGCCGCGGATCACGTCGGCGGTCGCCAGCAGTTGCGCCGCATGGCAGATCGCCGCCACGGCCTTGCCCGCCTCGACGAACGCGCGCACCAGCGCAATCACCTTGGGATCGAGACGCAGATATTCGGGCGCGCGGCCGCCCGCGATCGCGATGGCGTCGTAGCGCGCGCGTCGACCTCGTCGAAGCTTGCGTTCAGCGTGAAGTGGTGGCCGGGCTTTTCCGTGTAGGTCTGGTCGCCCTCGAAATCGTGGATCGCCGTCTTGATCTTGTCGCCGGCGCGCTTGCCGGGACACACCGCATGCACGGTATGGCCGACGGCCTGCAGTGCCTGGAGCGGCACCATGGTTTCGTAGTCTTCGGCGAAATCGCCGGTGAGGAAGAGGATCTGCTTGGCTGCCATCATCTGCTCCGCGGGTTGAAGACGAGCGGGCAGTGTACGCCTCGCGCCGGGACGGCGTCGTGACGGGCGGTCGCCCCGTGCACGATGCGGGTGCGCGAGGGGCAGCCGGGCGGGGCTCAGAAGTACGTTTCGATCACGTCGGTCACGCGGTACTCGCCGTCGACCACGAGGATCTGCCGCCATTTGTCGAACGTCAGGCACGGATGCGAGATGTCGAACGCGATCATGTCGCCCACCTTCACGTCCGCGCCCGGCGCGATCTTCAGGTAGGCGTGCTGATCCATCATGCCCGTCACTTCCCAGCCGTCGGTCGGCGTCACGGCGCGCGGCGCGGCCTCGGTGCCGGGCCGGTAGTGGCGCGCCGGCTCGGGGGAGCCCGCGTCGAACGCCGCGTCGCGCTTGCCGAGCGCGACGATCGCGGGATCCGGCTCGGGAATCGACTGCACGTAGGCACACAGCTGCAGCGCCGGCTTGAGCGCCTCGCCCATGCGCTTGGCGACCGGGTTGCGCGCGAGGATGTCGTTCTGCGCCTTGCGGTAGATGCCGACGTCGTGCGTCAGGTAGCAGCCCGGGCGCAGCACCACGTCGATCACGCCGTCGGCCTGGGCCTGCGCGAACTCGTTCGGCCACCACGTCGTACCAGGCCGAGCCCGCGCCCGACAGCACCGCCGGCGAGCGCGCGAAACGGCCGTCGGTCGCGAAGCTGCGCGCGAGCGCCACGGCGTCCTGCAGGAACGCGCGCACCTCGCCTTCTTCCTTGAGCACCCCTTCGTACACCTCGATGCCGGCCAGCTTGACGGTGTCGGCATGGCGCGCGATCGCGTCGAGCACGACCGTGCGCTGCGCGGCGTCGCGCACACCGGTGCGCCCGCCCGGCACGCCGAGTTCGAGCAGCACCTGCAGCTGCCGGTTGGCGGCGGCGTTGTTGCATAAATCGAGCGAGATCCGTTGACGTTTACGCGCAACGGTCGCGGGGCCAGCCTCCTATCAAGTCAGATTCCAGAGTAACTGCCTAATTTTTGACAAGAAAATGCGCAAGGACAT
>WNEB01000038.1 GCA_009914575.1 Burkholderia gladioli | reverse complement strand
CAACTGGGCTTGCTCGGCAAGGCCCGCGCGCAGCGCTTCGTGCTCTTGTTTACCAACAACACGACACTCAGCATCAGCACGACGGTTCGGTTTCTTGGTAGGCTTCATTTCGGCGGTTCTCCTATTCGGGAGGTTGGTCCTGGAAACCCGATTCTCTCGGATTCCTACGGGAACCGCCGCCTTCAACCTTCAACTACGTTTGGGACACCGCCGCACCCCGCCACACCTCAGCCGTTGCCGCGTGACGAACACTATCCGCCAACGCAGGAAACCATCGCGCTCGCCACCAAGATCGAAGCACTCTCGTCACATCACCGCTACCTCGTGCAGGAACTGATCGAGCAGTTCTACGGCAGTGCTCCGGACTGATGAAGCCAGCACTCACCTCCTGACGTGTCTGCGTCGTGCCGACACAACAGAATCACCGCGCGCCGACACCCCTGCGCGATGATTTCTTCACCCATATCGCGACGACACGCCACACTGGCGCGAGGCTTGAAAATAGACCGTTAGTTGCATTAATGAGATGGCGCGACATCGATGGATGCCCGGATCGGCGACCGTGTCATGCCACCCATCACGCAGGGTTCCGTGCTTCGAACCACCCCATCTTCTCTTAATTACGCTAAGTTATGGATTGTGGCCCTTATTGCGTATTTCTCGCTTTTCTCGTCTCGACAAGACTTTACGAGATAGCATCGAGGGCGAAATCGGCCACCGATCGGGTGAATCAACACTCATTTGAGATAAATATGGCGCGACTAGTTGTCTGCGACAGAACGCGCCAATTGCACAATCCGGCCTATGCCGACGCCCGAAGAAAAAACGGCGTTTTCCGAACGCCTGAAATTCGCCCTGATGCGCAGCCCGGAGAAAGTGGGCGGCGCGACCGAACTCGCGCTGCACTTCAACCTGCGGCACCATGGCGAGCACCCCGTTTCTCCGCAAACCGCTCACAAATGGCTGACCGGACGCACCATTCCGACACCGGACAAGCTCGCGACGCTCGCCGACTGGCTACGCGTTGACGCACATTGGCTGCATTACGGGCCGCCGCCGTCGGTGGCCGCACGCGACGTGCCCAAGCCGCTGCCGCGCGACACCACCTATCCGCTCACGCCGGAAACCATCGAGCTGGCCACCAAGCTCGAGGCACTCTCGCCGCACCATCGTTATCTGGTGCAGGAGCTGATCGAACAGTTTTACGGCGACGCGTCGGCGCGTTGAGCCGCGGCGCGGCCCGGCAAGGTACACCCCGCATCACCGCCATCGCCGCCGCCATGAAAAAAGCCGCCCAGCTTCACGCTCGGGCGGCTTTTTTGCATCCGGGCGCAGCAAACGCGCCCAGGTGAGCAGGATCAGGTTGCGGCCTTCTTCTTGCCACCAATCGCCCGCGTGATGTAGTACTGCTGCGCGATCGACAGCACGTTGTTCACGACGTAGTACAGCACGAGGCCGGCCGGGAAGAAGAAGAACATGACCGAGAATGCGATCGGCATGAACATCATCATCTTGGCCTGGACGGGATCCGGCGGCGTCGGGTTCAAACGCGTCTGCAGGAACATCGAGCCCGCCATCAGCACCGGCAGAATGAAGAACGGATCGCGCTGCGACAGATCGTGAATCCAGAGAATCCACGGCGCGCCGCGCATTTCCACCGACGCGAGCAACACCCAGTACAGCGAGATGAACACCGGAATCTGGATCACCACCGGCAGACAGCCGCCGAACGGGTTCACCTTCTCCGTCTTGTACAGCTCCATCAGCGCCGCATTCATCTTCTGCGGGTCGCCCTTCAGGCGCTCGCGCAGCGCTTGCATGCGCGGCGTGATTTCCTTCATGCGCGCCATCGACTTGTAGCTTGCCGCCGACAGCGGGAAGAACACGGCCTTGATCAGCAGCGTGAGCAGCACGATCGACCAGCCCCAGTTGCCGACATAGCTGTGGATCTTCTGCAGCAGCCAGAACAGCGGCTTGGCGATGATCGTCACCCAGCCATAGTCCTTGACGAGATCGAGGCCCGGTGCGATCGACTCGAGCATGCGCTCTTCCTCGGGGCCCGCGAACAGGCGCGCCGATACGTCGGCCGACTGGCCCGGCGCAATCGTCTTCACCGGCTCCTTCACACCGATGCGGTACAGCGAGTCGATCTTCTCGACGTAGATGTCACGCTTGACGCCTTGCTGCGGAATCCATGCCGACGCGAAATAGTGCTGAACCATCGCCACCCAGCCGTTGTCGGCCGAGCTGACGAATTCCGCCTTGTTCTTGTCGATGTCGCTGAACGAGATCTTCTGGAAGTGCTTCTGGTCGGTGTAGACGGCCGGCCCGAGGAACGTATGCGAGAACATCGGCGTCTCGACCGATTCGTTGTCGCGCACGATTTCCATGTAGACCGTCGGATTGACCGGCGCGGTGCTGACGTTCTCGATCTTCGTATCGACGCCGATCACATAGCTGCCGCGCGTGAACGTGTAGGTCTTCACGACCTTCACGCCGCCCTTTTCGGCCGATTCGAACGCGAGCTTCAGCGTGTTCTGGTCGCCCGTCAGCGCGGTGGGGCCGGCCACGGCCGTGAACACGTCGTTGTGGTTCGGGAAATCGCCGCCGAGCACGCCGGTGCGCGCAAGGTAGGTGTGATCCTTCGAATGGTCGAACAGCGTGACGAACAGGTCCGGCTGCTTGCCGTCGCCTTCCTTCTTCAGCGTCAGCTTGACCAGCGTGCCGCCGCGCGTGTCGATCTCGCCGTCGTAGACGTCGGTCGAGAAGCGCACGAGCTGCGCCTGTGCCGCGGGCGCTGTGGTCGACGGTGCGGCCGTCGAGACGGCTGGCAAGGCTGCCGTGCCGCTCGCCGCCGAAGCGCCGTTACTGGCGTCGGTGGACGACGCGCCGGTGGTCTGCGTGACGTTCGGGAAGAACATCGACTGGCGTCCATGGGCTCGCTGCCAGTTGTCGAACAGCATGACCGCTGACATGAAGAAAATCACCCATAGGACGGTGCGTTTGATATCCATGCGTTGTCTCAGAGTCGATGGGACGGCGCTTCCGCTTCGTTGGGAGCGCGGCTATCGGAGTGGGGCGACGGAACGAGATCGATGCCGCCCGCCGAAAACGGGTGACACCGGCACACGCGCCTGACGGCCAGGTAAGTACCGCGCGCGGCGCCATGATACTGGATTGCCTCGCGCGCGTATTCCGAACAGGAAGGATAAAAACGGCAACGGCTGCCGAGCAGGGGGCTCAGGGCAGCCTTGTAGAAACGCAGCAACGCGATCAGAACCGTTTGCATAGCAGTGGCGCTCGCGCGCCGCCCTCCTGCCGTGTCGGGCATGCCCGGCACGGCATTGAATCAACCGTGCGCCGGGCCATCGGGTGGCGGCACCCAAGCGCGCGCGCCCGCTTCCGGCGCACTCGCGGCCGGCTGGCCAACCGTGCGCACACGCGTGTCGCCACCTGCCGGCGCGGCGCCGCGTCGGGCGATTTCGCGCACCGCCCGATCGAGCAGTTCGCGGATCTCGCCCTCGCAGAGCGCCGCGAGCGGCGCGGATGCGGCGCTCGGCATGGCTTTCCTGTCGAAACGCGTATGCAGGCGCAGCAGGATGTCCCAACCGGCGAACTCGGCACGGCGCAGGCGAAACGCCTCGCGCGCGAGCCGCTTCACCAGATTGCGCGTGACCGCGCGCGGCGCGAACTTCTTGCCGATCACGAGCCCGAGCCGGCCGGCTTCACCGGTCGGCTTGCCGTACACGACAAAGTGCGCGGAACGCCGCCACGGCCGCAAACGAAAAACGGATGAGAACTCATCCGTTTTTAGAAGCCGCGCGGCTTTCGGGAATGCGGCAGCCGCCTGCGACGGGCTTACACCCGCGCCGGCGGCGCTGCTGCCCGCATCGCCGCGAACGGCGGACACGGCGCTGGGCCCGTCCTTAGATGGCGAGGCGCTTGCGGCCCTTCGCGCGACGTGCGTTGATGACCTTGCGGCCACCTGCCGTCTTCATGCGGACGCGGAAACCATGGGTGCGCTTGCGACGGGTAACGGACGGTTGGTAGGTACGTTTCATGTTGCTCTCACTTGTTCGAGAATGTCGGTAATCAGGGACCGCGTACCCGAGCTTCAGGCGAACCGGGCGAACGCAATCGCCGAAAATCTTGGATTGGTTTTCGCGGAATCCGCTATTTAAACCGGTTTTCTCTTGGCGGTCAATACTTTAGGCCCGTTCCCGCCCCCTGTGTGCGACAACCCTGGGCCACCCACCCGATCGCCACACCCCTGTGGATAACTCCCGCTCGCACCGCGTTTGGCGGTAGAATCTCGCCTTATCTCCAAGAATCCCGCACGCCGCTCCGGCCTGTGCTGTGCCCGAAACCCTTGTGGCACGCGCCTGCGGAGCATGCTCGCTCGGCCGCACCGGGCCTCGCCGCCAACCGCGACGAGGGCGGCCTCGTGCCGCTGTGCAACCCCAAAACGACAGCATTTTGATGAACGATTTCTGGCAACACTGTTCCGCCCTGCTGGAGCGCGAATTGACGCCCCAGCAGTACGTGACGTGGATCAAACCGCTGGCGCCGGTGGCCTTCGATGCCACAGCGCAGACGTTGTCCATTGCCGCCCCCAACCGCTTCAAGCTCGACTGGGTGAAGAGCCAGTTTTCGGGCCGGATCGCCGATATGGCGCGCGATTTCTGGAACGCGCCGATCGACGTGCAGTTCGTGCTCGACCCGAAGGCCGGCGCGCGCGGTGCCGCGCCCGCGGTCTCGCCGCGCGCGGCCGCGGCCCCCGTCGTGACAGCCGCACCGGCGGCCCAGGCCGCGCCGCTCGCGCAAGCCGCCCAGGCTCAGGCGGATTACACGCCGAACCCGGCCGTGCTGGCAGCGCAGGCCGCCCAGGCGGCCGCACAAGCCGCGGCCCAGGCCTCCGCGCTGAACGCCGACGATGCCGCCGATCTCGATCTGCCGAGCCTGACCGCGCACGAAGCCGCCGCCGGCCGGCGCACCTGGCGCCCGGGCGCGAACGCGCCCGCCGCGGATGCCGCCGATTCGACCTACGAGCGCTCGAAGCTGAACCCGGTGCTGACGTTCGACAATTTCGTCACCGGCAAGGCGAACCAGCTCGCGCGCGCCGCGGCCATCCAGGTGGCCGACAATCCGGGCGTGTCGTACAACCCGCTGTTCCTGTACGGCGGCGTCGGCCTCGGCAAGACTCACCTGATCCACGCGATCGGCAATCAGCTGCTGCTCGACAAGCCGGGCGCGCGCATTCGCTACATCCACGCGGAACAATACGTGTCGGACGTCGTGAAGGCCTATCAGCGCAAGGCATTCGACGATTTCAAGCGTTATTACCACTCGCTCGACCTGCTGCTGATCGACGATATTCAGTTCTTCTCGGGCAAATCGCGCACGCAGGAGGAATTCTTCTACGCGTTCGAGGCGCTGGTCGCCAACAAGGCGCAGGTGATCATCACGAGCGACACGTACCCGAAGGAAATCTCGGGCATCGACGACCGGCTGATCTCGCGCTTCGATTCGGGCCTGACGGTGGCAATCGAGCCGCCCGAGCTCGAAATGCGCGTGGCGATTTTGATGCGCAAGGCGCAGTCCGAAGGCGTGAACCTGTCCGAGGACGTGGCCTTCTTCGTTGCCAAGC
The DNA here is from genome assembly GCA_009914575.1 of Burkholderia gladioli. Taxonomy (GTDB): domain Bacteria; phylum Pseudomonadota; class Gammaproteobacteria; order Burkholderiales; family Burkholderiaceae; genus Burkholderia; species Burkholderia gladioli_B. Next base: position 4,742 of record WNEB01000038.1, on the reverse strand, counting down.
ACCTGCGCTCGAACGTGCGCGAGCTCGAAGGGGCGCTGCGCAAGATCCTCGCGTATTCGAAATTCCATGGTCGCGAGATCTCGATCGAGCTGACCAAGGAAGCACTGAAAGACCTGCTGACGGTGCAGAACCGGCAGATTTCGGTCGAAAACATCCAGAAAACGGTCGCCGACTTCTACAACATCAAGGTCGCCGACATGTATTCGAAGAAACGGCCGGCCAATATCGCGCGGCCGCGCCAGATCGCGATGTACCTGGCCAAGGAGCTCACGCAGAAGAGCCTGCCCGAAATCGGCGAGCTGTTCGGCGGGCGCGACCACACCACCGTGCTGCACGCGGTGCGCAAGATCGCCGACGAGCGCAGCAAGGACGCGCAACTGAATCACGAGCTGCACGTACTCGAACAGACACTGAAGGGCTGATGCGGGACGCACGCGCCACGCGCGCGTTCCTTGAGCCGAACGGTTCCAAATTAAAAGGGGCAGTTCGGTTTTAAGGCACAATACCGGTTTATGACCGCTCGGGCTGCGGGTTGACAGCGTCCCGCCGGGCCGGCGTAGCGAGGCTGGCAGGCCGTTTATTCAACGAAGGAACTCTATGCAACTGGTCAAGACCGAACGAGACACCCTCCTCAGGCCGCTGCAGACCGTAAGCGGTATCGTCGAACGTCGCCACACGCTGCCGATCCTCGCGAATCTGCTGATCACGAAGACCGGCCCGGATGTGTCGTTCCTGTCGACCGACCTCGAGCTCCAGATCACCACGCGCGCCGATTTCGGCGTCGGCGGCGAACAAGTGGCCACCACGGTGGCCGCGCGCAAGCTGCTCGACATCCTGCGCGCGATGCCGGATGGCCAGGTCACGCTGTCGCTGACCGACAAGCGCCTGACCGTGCAATCGGGCAAGAGCCGCTTCGCCCTGCAGACGCTGGCCGCGGACGAATTCCCGACGGTCGCGCAGGCAAAGGATTTCGGCGCGAGCCTGGCCGTGCCGCAGAAGGCGTTCCGCCAGTTGCTCGGCATGGTGTATTTCGCGATGGCCCAGCAGGACATCCGCTACTACCTGAACGGCATGCTGCTCGTCGTGGACGGCGATCAGCTGATGGCCGTGGCCACCGACGGCCACCGCCTCGCATTCTCGTCGATGAAGATCGAGGGCGGTGCGTTCCCGCGCCAGGAAGTAATCGTGCCGCGCAAGACGATTCTCGAGCTGCAACGCCTGCTCGAGGATATCGACGACACGCTCAAGATCGACATCGCGCAAACCCAGGCCAAATTCACGTTCGGTCAGGTCGAGCTGGTCACGAAGCTTGTCGAGGGCAAGTTCCCCGACTTCCAGCGCGTGATCCCGAAGGCGCACAAGAACACCTTCACGATCGGCCGTGAGGAGCTGCAACGCTCGCTGCAGCGCGCGGCCATCCTGACTTCGGACAAGTTCAAGGGCGTGCGCTGCATCATCGCGCCGGGCCAGTTGAAGATCATGTCGACGAACGCCGATCAGGAAGAGGCGCAGGAAGAACTCGAAATCGCCTACCAGGGCGACACGGTCGACATCGGCTTCAACGTCACGTATCTGCTCGACGTGCTGGCGAACCTGAAGGTCGAAAACATCGAGGTGAGCCTCGGAGACGCCAGCTCGAGCGCGCTGATTACCGTGCCCGAGAACGACACCTTCAAGTACGTGGTGATGCCGATGCGCATCTGACGCACGCGACACACCAGACACACCAAGGGGCGCCACGCCCCTTTGGCGTTTTTATGGCAAATGCGCGCCCGGGTCCGGCCGGCCGATTCGTACACCGAAACGGCTGCGTCGGAGCGTTCCACGAGCCGCGTTTTCCTGACAGAAGGACCGGCCGCCGCACGCGGCGGCCAGCAGAACCGGAAGACATCCATGACTGAACAGCACAATTCGCAACCCGATAACAGCAGCTATGGCGCCTCGTCGATCCAGATCCTCGAAGGTCTGGAGGCGGTCCGCAAGCGCCCCGGGATGTACATCGGCGATACGTCGGACGGCACCGGTCTGCACCATCTCGTGTTCGAAGTGCTCGACAACTCGATCGACGAAGCGCTGGCCGGTTACTGCAACGACATCCACGTCACGATTCACGCCGACAACTCGATCTCGATCACCGACAACGGCCGCGGCATCCCGACCGACGTCAAGCTGGACGACAAGCACGAGCCCAAGCGCAGCGCCGCCGAAATCGTGATGACCGAGCTGCACGCCGGCGGCAAGTTCGACCAGAACAGCTACAAGGTGTCCGGCGGCCTGCACGGCGTGGGAGTATCGTGCGTGAACGCGCTGTCGAGCTGGCTGCGCCTGGTGGTCAAGCGCAACGGCAAGAAGCACTTCATGGAGTTCCATCGCGGCGTCGCGCAGAACCGCGTACTCGAATCGCGCGACGGCGTGGAAGTCTCGCCGATGCAGATCACTGGCGATACCGAGAACCGCGGCACCGAAGTGCACTTCATGGCCGATCCGACCATCTTCGGCACGGTCGAATACCACTACGACATCCTGGCCAAGCGCATTCGCGAGCTGTCGTTCCTGAACAATGGCGTGCGCATCCGTCTGTCGGACCTGCGCAGCGGCAAGGAAGACGATTTCGCGTTCGAAGGCGGCGTGAAGGGCTTCGTCGAGTACATCAACAAGGCCAAGACCACGCTGCACCCGACGATTTTCCACGTCGTCGGCGAGAAGGACGGCGTGGGCGTGGAAGTGGCCATGCAGTGGAACGACAGCTACAACGAAAACGTGCTGTGTTTCACCAACAACATCCCGCAGCGCGACGGCGGCAGCCACCTGACCGGCCTGCGCGCGGCCATGACGCGCGTGATCAACAAGTACATCGCCGACAACGAGATCGCCAAGAAGGCCAAGGTCGATACCTCGGGCGACGACATGCGCGAAGGCTTGTCGTGCGTGCTGTCGGTGAAGGTGCCGGAGCCGAAGTTCAGCTCGCAGACCAAGGACAAGCTCGTCTCGTCCGAAGTGCGCGCACCGGTGGAAGATGTCGTCGCCAAGGCGCTCGAGGATTTCCTGCTCGAAACGCCGAACGACGCCAAGATCATCTGCGGCAAGATCGTCGAAGCCGCGCGTGCGCGCGACGCCGCCCGCAAGGCGCGCGAAATGACGCGCCGCAAGGGCCTGCTCGACGGCGTGGGCCTGCCGGGCAAGCTGGCGGACTGCCAGGAAAAGGATCCCGCCAAGTGCGAGATCTACATCGTGGAGGGCGACTCCGCGGGCGGCTCGGCCAAGCAGGGCCGCGACCGTAAATTCCAGGCGATCCTGCCGCTGCGCGGCAAGGTGCTGAACGTCGAGAAGGCGCGCTACGACAAGCTGCTCTCGTCCGAGCAGATCGTCACGCTCGTGACCGCGCTCGGCTGCGGCATCGGCCAGGACGACTACAACCTCGACAAGCTGCGCTACCACCGCATCATCATCATGACCGACGCGGACGTGGACGGTGCGCACATCCGCACGCTGCTGCTCACGTTCCTGTATCGCCAGATGCCGGACATGATCGAGCGCGGCTACGTGTACATCGCGCAGCCGCCGCTCTACAAGGTGAAGGCCGGCAAGGACGAGCGCTATCTGAAGGACGAGAGCGAGCTGAACGCGCACATGCTGCGGCTCGCCCTGAACGGCTCGGAGCTGCAACCGGGCGGTGACGTGGCGGCGATCTCGGGCGAGGCGCTCGGCGAGCTCGCGCGCTCGTATCTGCTCTCGCGCGCCGTGGTGGCACGCCTGGGCCGCGTGTACGACCCGGCCGCGCTCGAAGCGATCATGGACGGCGTGGCGGTGGATCTGACGGACGAGGCCAGCACCGAAGCCTCGGCGAAGGCACTGCAGGCCGCGCTCGAGAATGACGCGCTGAAGACGGAAGTGCGCGTGATCGCCGGCTACGATGCGGAGCGCGAGCAGCGTTCGCTGCGTATCGAGCGGCCGCATCACGGCAATATTCGCGTGTCGGTGATCACCGAGGAATTCCTGCTGACGGCGGACTATCAGCAGCTCGTGACGACGGCGAACACGTTCAAGGGGTTGATCCAGGACGGCTCGCTGATCAAGCGCGGCGAGCGCAGCCAGGCCGTGCGCGATTTCAAGGGCGCGATGGCATGGCTGATGGCCGATGCGGAGCGCAACGTCTACAAGCAGCGCTACAAGGGCCTCGGCGAGATGAACCCCGAGCAGCTGTGGGAAACGACGATGGATCCGAACGTGCGACGCCTGCTGCGCGTGCAGATCGAGGACGCGATTGCCGCGGACGGGATCTTTACGACGCTGATGGGCGACGATGTGGAGCCGCGCCGCGCGTTCATCGAATCGAACGCGCTGCGCGCGGGGAATATCGATGTGTGAGCGGGGGTAAATTGTCGAAAGTCACTATTAGTGAAAAATGCCCCACGAATAGTGACAATCGAAGCCGCATTTCGTGAAAATTCTCGGAGGTTATTTGGCGCGCATCACACCTCTTTCTGGACGCGAGCTTTTTAGAGGTGCGAGCACAGCCATCACATTGGAGTGGCGGAGCAAAGGTCCGCAGTTCAATTCTCCCCCCGCTCCACCAGCAGATTTCCTAGCAACACCAAAGTGAGACAGGAAGGATGGTAGTCCCCCCGCTTTTAACGGAGTTCAGAAGTAGAGGTCATGCCGCGATGGGCAACTTCTGTTTCGGCGGTACGCCGCCAATGGCCGTGTTCGGCCGCTCGTGATTGTATGACCACAGCCACTTC
>WNEB01000037.1 GCA_009914575.1 Burkholderia gladioli | reverse complement strand
AAGGTCGATTCGCTCGCCAGGTAGACGCCTTCGTCGGCCAGCGCCGGCACGATTCGCGCGGGCGGCATACCGGCAAAGCGCGGTTCGTTGGCGACCGCGAGCACGGCCTGACGCTCCTGCTCGGTCAACGCGTGCGCTGGCTCGGGATGAACAGCCTGCGGTCGACGATCGCCCGTTTGCAGCCCATCCTGGGCCTTCCAACGTTGCAGGGTACGTACGTCAATGCCGGCGGTCTCGCACAAGCCAGACGCAGGCGCGCACCAGCCTCATGAGCCGCTTCTATGTTTCGGGCAGTCATCTGGCGATCTTCCAGTCCGATCATGCGTCCTCGCCCTTGGGGAAGATCGCCTCGAGTTTTTTGACAGCACCAGCAACGCTGTCGTCTCGGCGAGCGCTTTGTCCTTGCGTCGAACCTCCCGTTCGAGCTCCTTGATCCGGCGGCGATCCGCTTTCGTTTGCTTCGGCGTGGCGCGCACGTCTTCCGGGTCTGCCAGCGCCTGCGTGGCCGCTTCCCGCCATGCGCGGCAAGCTCCTGCGGATACACGCCGTTCTCGCGACACCAGGCGTTGCGCGATGCCTCGTCCAGCGCGGCGGTGGTGAGCACCGCGTCCAGTCGCGATGTCGCTGCCCAGCCCCGCTCGCGGGCGGGGCTGGGCAGCGACTCACTGCGCCACCGCTCGCTCCAGCGTCCTTACGCTCACACGTGTTTCCTGCGCGACATCTTCAACTGGCGCGCTCTCCGGCGGCAACAACCTTGCAACCACCTTGCAACCACCTTGTCCTTGAATGCCTGTCTGTACTTTGCCACTTCTCGTCCTCATAGCCCCCCCGGATTTCCAGATCCTATCCGGGCGCCAACTATTCTGACGCGGGGGGCCGTGGGGAACAATCTTTTGAGAACGGTCGAATTTACCAGACCTGGCCGATGTTCGCCGGGCGCGCCGCGAACGCCCGATGCGGGCTCGCGCCGCGTTATGCGCGCGCGACCGCCACCCGTTGCGCCAGCCCGACGTATTCGTCCACGCCGACATCCTCGGCGCGGCGCGCCAGATCGAAGCCGAGCGACTCGAAATCCACCGTGTCGCGATAAGCGCCCAGCGTGTTGCGCAGCATCTTGCGGCGCTGCGAGAACGCGGCCGTGACCACCTCGCCGAGCACCTCGACGTCGACCGGCGCAAGCTCGTGCGGCGCATACGGAATCATCCGCACGATCGCCGAATCCACCTTGGGCGGCGGCTGGAACGATTCGGGCGGCACGTCGAGCATCTTGTCCATCACGTAGCGGTACTGCAGCATCACGGACAGCCGGCTGAACGCCTTCGAGCCCGGCTCCGCCACCATGCGCTCCACCACCTCGTTCTGCAGCATGAAATGCTGGTCGACGACACGCTCGGCGAACGTCATCAGATGGAACATCAGCGGGCTGGAGATGTTGTACGGCAGGTTGCCGATCACGCGCAGCGTGGGCTTGTCGCCGGGCAGCGCCAGTTCGCCGAAGTCGAACGCGAGCGCATCGCCGGCATGCAGTTCGAGCAGATCGCCGAAGCGCTGCTTGAGGCGACAGATCAGGTCGCGGTCGAGCTCGACCGCGTGCAGCGGCGATTCGGGCGTGGCGAGGCGCCCGATCACGGGGCTCGTGAGCGCGCCGAGGCCCGGCCCGATTTCGACCATGCGCTCGCCTCGCACGGGACGAATCGTCCCGACGATCGAATCGATCACGCCCTCATCGACGAGAAAGTTCTGCCCGAAGCGCTTGCGCGCGAAGTGTCCCTGGTGCTGTCTGCTGTTAGACATCGAAAACGAAAAAAACGAAAAAAGTGCGTCGGCCGCTTCAGCCGGCGCGACGGTGACGCGCCATCGCCACGGCGGTATCGAGCGCGGCGATCAGGCTGCCGCAATCGGCGCGGCCCGTGCCGGCCAGATCGAGCGCGGTGCCGTGATCGACCGAGGTCCGCACGATCGGCAGGCCGAGCGTGACGTTGATGCCCTCGCCGAACGTCGCGAACTTGAGAACCGGCAGGCCCTGGTCATGAAACATCGCGAGCACGCAATCGGCTTGTTCGCGATGGCGTGGCTGGAACAGCGTGTCGGTCGGATACGGGCCGCGCGCATCGATGCCGCGCGCCTGGGCCTGCGCGAGCGCCGGCGAGATCGTGTCGATTTCCTCGCGGCCCAGATAGCCGTTCTCGCCCGCGTGCGGGTTCAGGCCGGTCACGAGGATGCGCGGCGCGGCCAGGCCGAAATGGCGGCGCAGGTCGCGATCGACGATGGCCAGCGTGTCGACCAGCCCGTCGATCGTCAGCGCGGCCGAAACATCCTTGAGCGGCAGGTGCGTGGTGGCCAGCGCGACGCGCAGCGGTCGCTCGCCGGTGCCCGCCAGCATCATGACGACGCGCGCGGTGCCGGTGCGTTCGGCCAGGTATTCGGTGTGGCCGGTGAACGGCACGCCGGCATCGTTGATGGTGCTTTTCTGCAGCGGCGCGGTAACGATCGCGTCGTAATCGCCGGCCGTGGCGCCATCGATCGCGGCGTCGAGCAGGCCGAGCACGTACAGGCCGTTGGCCGCATCGAGCCGGCCGGCCTGCGACGGCGCGGCCAGCGACCGATGCACGATCTCGACGCCCCCGCCGATGCCGAGCACCGCCGGATCGACGCCGGCGGCCTGCGCGCGCTCGGCGAACAGCGCCGCATCGCACAACACTGCGAAACGCGCATCGGGCCAGCGGGTAGCCGCTTCCGTCAGCGCGCGCGCGCACAACTCGGGGCCGACGCCGGCCGGCTCGCCGGTGGTGATCGCGATGCGCAGCGGGGCGTCGGATGACATGGCGGCTAGGCTCAGTTCGCCGGCGGCGCGTTCTTGATCTGCACGTAGGACGAATCGCGCAGCTCGCGCAGCCAGTCGGCATACGCCTGCTCGGCCTTGCGCTGGCCGATCGCCTGACGGGCGATGTCCATCTGCTTCTGCACCGAACCTTCCGCGTCGCGACGGCCCAACACCTGGATAAGGTGATAACCGTATTCGGTGCGAATCGGCTGGCTGACCTGACCGTCCTGAAGCTGGTTCATGGCGCGCTCGAATTCCGGCACCGTTTCGCCCGGGCTGATCCAGCCGAGGTCGCCGCCTTGCGAGGCCGAACCGTCTTGCGAATAGGTGCGCGCGAAGTTCGCGAAATCGCCGCCGGACGCGATCTGGTTGCGGATGTCGATCAGTTGCTGGCGCGCCTGGGCTTCGGACTTGCCGTCGCCGACGCGCAGCAGGATGTGGCGCACGTGCGTCTGCACGATCTTCGGCGACGCGCCCGCGGTGCCCGACGCCGGGCGGCGGTCAACCAGACGCACGATTTCGAAGCCGTCCGGCACGCGGATCAGGGTCGGATTGACCTGGCCGGGGCGCAGTTGCGCGACGGCCTGCACGACATCGGCCGGCAGCGTGCTTTGCGACTTGAAGCCGAGATCGCCGCCCGTCTTCGCGTCCTTCGCCTCCGACTCGCTCCTGGCGAGCTTCTCGAAGTTCGTGCCCGAGGCCAGCGCCTGCTTGAGCAGCGCGTCGGCCTTCTTCTGGGCGGTGTCGATCTGCGCTTCCGGCGCGTTCTGCGGCGCGGCGACGAAGATGTGCTCGAGCCGCACGTCCTGCTGCGAACCGGCGTTCGGGCCGCGCTGGCTGGCGATGTAGGCCGCCACTTCGGAATCGGTCACGGTGATCTTGCTGTCGACTTCCTTCTCGCGCAGGCGCGACAGCAGCAGTTCGTTGCGCGCGTCGCCGACGAACGTGCTCCAGGGCACGCCGAGCTTTTCGAGCTGCGCCTGGTACTGGTCGAGCGTCATGTTGTTGGCCGCGGCGAGCCGTTGCAGCGTGCTTTGCACGGCGGCATCGGTCACGGTGATACCGTCTTCCTTCGCCTTCTGCAACTGGATACGCTCCACCACCATCTGGTTCAGCACCTGCGAGCGCAGCTCGTCGAGCGGCGGCACCGGCGAATTCTGCTGCTGCAGACGGCGCTGGATCAGGCTCACGCGCTGATCGAGCTCGCGGCCCGTGATCACGCCGTCGTTGACGACCGCCACGACTTCGTCGGCCAGCGTCTCGCCGTTCGAGCCGAGCGCCTGCGCGACCGCCGGGGTGACGGACAGCAGCGACATGACGGCGACGAGACCGGACACGATTGCTGCGAAGCGAAGGGATTTCTTCATTGCCACGGAAACTCCATTGAAAGCAGGCTGGGCTCGCGCCGCAGCGGATGCGGACGCTTTAGTCATAGTTGCTGAATCGGGCCAGCGGCGGCGCCTGCGGCGGCAGCGGCGTATAGCCCGGGACGCCTTCCTTGAAGGCGGCGACGAGCCCGTTGTCGACGCTCGTGAGCCCCTTGAGCGTCAATTCGGCCATGAAGCGCGTCGCGGAGTTCTGCTGCCCCGACGTGTTCACGCCGTTCGCGATGCGCTGGATGCCGACGCCGAGCGCCCAGCAGTCGGCATCGTACTGGAACCCAAGTAGACCGTCGACCACGCGCTTGCTGGCCAGATCGTAGTTGAACCGGCCGACCGCGTAGAGCCGGCGCGTCAGCGGCCACTGGCCCGAGATCAGCGCCTGGTTGATCGGCTCGTTGTCCAGCGTGGTGTTGGCGCGCGTGTAGCGGTACGCGACGTTGATCACGCGGCGCTCGGCCGGGCTCCAGCCGAAGCCCACGCTCGACTTCACGAGCTGGTTGTTGTCCGCGTTGTACTGGAACGCCGTTTCCGACACGAAGTTCGCGCCCAGCTTGATCGACGCGCCGAGGATCAGGTCCGAGTGGCGGGCCTGCGTGGCGGGCTGGGTCTGACTGAGCGTGACGCGCTGATCGGTGAAGTAATACTGCTGGGCGATCACGAAGCGCGCGCGCTCGTCGCCCGTGGCCGGGTTCAGGAAGCGCGTGGTGATCGCGGCCGTCAGGCGGTTTTCGTCGGAGATCCGGTCGTTGCCGACGAACGTGTTCGTCGTGAAGATCTCGGCCAGCCCGAAATCCGATTCGACCGTGTCGAACAGCGGCGCGTTGAGCTGGTTGCGGTACGGCGTGTAGACGTAGAACAGGCGCGGTTCGAGCGTCTGGATGAAGTCCTGGCCGAACAGCCGCCCCGACCGGTCGAACACCAGCCCGGTGTCGAGCGAGAGCGTCGGAATCGAGTAGGTGAAGCGCTTCGGCTGGCCCGGAATGCCACCCGTCGTGGTGGTCAGGTCGTACGATGCGATGTGCATCTGCGCCTTCGGCACGAAGAAGTCGCCGGGGCCGTAGACGCCGTACGACACGTACGGGTTTAACATCACGCGGTCGCCTTCCGGCTGATCCGCGGTGGTGATGCGGAACCGCGAGTAATCGGCTTCCGCGCCGAAATCGAAGCCGCCGACGTCGTACTTCGTGTACTTGACGTTCAACTGCGGCTCGCGACCGTACGGCGCGACCGACGGCGGCAGCGTCTGCCAGTGCTGATAGCGCGCCAGCACGGACCACGGGCCGTTGTTGTACGTCAGGCCCGCTTCCTGTTGATACAGGGTTTGCGTGCCGTTGGCGAACTGGTTCGTCGAGCCGAGGTCTTCCGGATAGGTGCTGTCCGAGACCTTGTTGTAATAGATGTAGCCGCCGAACCCGCCGCCGAAGTTCTGCTGGTGCTGCCAGTAGATCGCGTAGCGGTTGCGGTGCGTCAGGTGATCATCGGGCAGGTATTCGCCCGTCAGCGTGCCGGCGTAGTTCGGCGACAGGTAGCGGAACTCGGCGCGCGTGAAAACGCCGCGCTTGGAAATGGCCTCCGGCGTCAGCGTCAGGTCGCGGTTCGGCGCGATGTTGAAGTAATACGGCACCGCCAGCTCGAAACCGTTGGTCGAGCTCAGCGACACCGTGGGCGGCAGAAAGCCGCTGCGGCGCTCGCCCGACAGCGGGAACGTCAGCCACGGGCTGGCGAAGATCGGCACGCCCTGGAAGAACAGCACACCGTCGCGCGCCACGCCTTCGTCGGCGCCGGTGTCGAAATCGAAGCGGCTGCCCTTGATGTACCAGGCCGGTTTATCGCAGTTGCAGGCCGAATAGGTGGCATCGGTCAGCACCGAGCGCTCGCTGTCGAGCAATTCGGCCTTGGCCGCGCTGCCCGAGCCGCCGGAGCTCGTGAAGCGGTACTTCGGCGTGCTCATCGTGCCCTGGGTCGCCTCGACCTTCAGGTGCGCTTCCGGGCCGTAGAACGTCGAGCCGTTGCCGGACACCGTGACCTTGCCATAGGCATCGGCCATGTCGGTGTCCTGATCGTAGTGCAGCGCGTCGGCCTTCACGACGCTCGTGCCGCGCCGCAGTTCGACCGAGCCCTTGGCGGCGAGATCCTGATCGGTGGTGCCGCTCGTGTGGTCGGCCAGTACGAAGCCGACCGGCTTGCTGCCGGTGCGCAGCGGATGCTCCTCGAGCTGCGGCACGAGACGCAGATCCCACGGCGACGCGCCGAGCGGCTGCGGCGCCGCAGCCGAACCCGCGAGCTGCGCCTGCGCGACCACGGGCACGAAGCCGGGTACGGCGAGCAGGGCGACCGCGAGGCGCCGTTTGCGCGTCGCGGGCTCGCTGCGGGTGACAAGCGGGAAAATCGGTTTAGGCGGCATCGATATCGGGCGAATAGGCCCCGGGGGATCCCTGCGTTCGCACGTCGAGCCTCCCGCGCAATCGAACCGTGACTGCGACGGACGCACACGAAGGGGCGATCGGCGGGCGGCGGGCGGCTCGACGGGCCGCAGGCGGGGCTGCGGCCCCGCAACCGGCGGGGATTGACACGGGACGCGTCAAAAAAGTCGTGGGGTATTATATGGCAAGACGTTCCCCCTCCCCCGAGTTTCCGTTTCGTTCGATGACGCTCCCTTCCACCGCCCCCGCCTCGCCCACTCCCGACAGCACCGACCCGCGCCGCGACCAACTGCTCGCCTGGCTGGCCGGCTTCGGCAGCCGTTACGCGCTGGACCTCGCCACGCTCGCGCCGGCCTCGGCCGATGCGAGCTTCCGGCGCTATTTCCGGCTGGCGAGCGGCACGGCGATCGCGGTGGACGCGCCGCCGCCCGAAAAATGCCGCGAGTTCGTGCAGATCGCCGGCCTGCTCGAAGCGGCCGGCCTGCACGCGCCGCAGGTGCTCGAACACGACTTCGAGGCGGGATTCATGCTGGTCACCGATCTCGGCACCGCCACCTACATCGGCGCGCTCGATCCGGCCGACACGGTCGCCGCCAGGCCGCTGATGCGCGACGCGCTCGACGCGCTGATCCGCTGGCAGCTTGCCTCGCGCCCGGACGTGCTGCCGGCCTTCGACGAGGCGTTCCTGCGCCGCGAGATGGAGCTGATGCCGGAATGGTTCGTCGGCCGCCATCTGGGCAAGGCGCTCGACGAACGCCAGCGCGGCGTGCTCGACCGCACCTTCGCGCTGCTCGTGGCGAACGGCCTGTCGCAGCCGCAAGGCTACATGCTGCGCGACTTCATGCCGCGCAACCTGATGATCGCCGAGCCGAATCCCGGCGTGCTCGACTTCCAGGATGCCGTCTGGGGACCGCTGTCGTACGACGTCGTCTCGCTGCTGCGCGATGCGTTCATCAGCTGGGACGAGGAATTCGAGCTCGACTGCTTCGTCTATTACTGGGAGCGCGCCCGCCACGCCGGCCTGCCGGTGGACGCCGATTTCGGCGAGTTCTACCGCCAGCTCGAATGGACGGGCCTGCAGCGCCACATCAAGGTGCTCGGGCTGTTCCCGCGCATCCACTATCGCGACGGCAAGCCGCGCTACCTCGACGATCTGCCGCGCTTCCTCGGCTATGCGCGCAAGGTGGCGCAGCGCTACCGGCAGCTCGCGCCGTTCGCGAAGCTGCTCGACGAACTCGAAGGGCAGCCGTCCGTCGCGGTCGGTTACACGTTCTGACGCCTCCCGCTCCCGCCTTCCCGCCCTCGCCACCATGACCGTCAAGCTCGATACCGCGATGATCTTCGCCGCCGGACGCGGCGAACGGATGCGTCCGCTCACCGACCGCTGCCCGAAACCGCTGCTCGAAGCCGGCGGTAAACCGCTGATCGTCTGGCAGATCGAGCGGCTCACCGCGGCCGGCTTTACGACCATCGTGATCAATCACGCCTGGCTCGGCGAGCAGATCGAGGCCGCGCTCGGCGACGGCGCGCGCTGGAGCGTGCGACTGCGTTATTCGCCGGAAGGCGAGGCGCTGGAGACGGCCGGCGGCATCGCCCAGGCGCTGCCGCTGCTCGCGGGGCCGTCGCCGGTCTTCGCGGCCGTCAGCGGCGACGTATTCTGCGAATTCGATTACGCCTCGCTGCGCGAGCGCGCCGCCGCGATGGCCGCGCTCGACGCGCCGGGCCTGCATCTCGTGATGGTGCCGAACCCGGCGTTCCACCCGGTCGGCGATTTCGCGCTCGACGCCCGCGGCTGGCTGTCGCTCGACGCGGCCGGGGCCGACGCAACGCGCCTCACGTTCGGCAACATCGGCCTCTACGACCTGCGCATGTTCGCCGACCTGCCGCGCGGCACGCGCCGCGCCTTGACGCCTTATTACCGCGACACCATCGCGGCCGACCGCGCAACCGGCGAACTGTACGGCGGCCTCTGGGAAAACGTCGGCACGCCGGCGCAGCTTGCCGATCTCGACGCGCGGCTGCGCGCCCGCGGCGCCTCCGGCGCCTGACCGCTCAGGCGCCGGGCGCCGCCTCGCGCTGCTGCTGTTGCAGCGCCCACATCTGGGCATAGTGGCCGCCCGCGCGCACCAGTGCGTCGTGCGTGCCGCGCTCCACAATCCGCCCGCGATCCATCACGATGATCTGCGCCGCGTGCACGACGGTCGACAGCCGGTGCGCGATCACGAGCGTCGTGCGATGCCGCGCGATCTGTTCTAATTCCTGCTGGATCGCGCGCTCCGAGCGCGAATCGAGCGCCGACGTCGCCTCGTCGAACACCAGCACCGGCGGATTCTTGAGGATCGTGCGCGCGATCGCCACGCGCTGCTTCTCGCCGCCCGACAGCTTCAGGCCGCGCTCGCCGACGGTGGTGTCATAGCCGTTCGGCAGCCCCTCCACGAACGCATGGATGTGCGCGGCGCGCGCGGCCGCGATCACTTCGTAGCGCGTCGCGTCGGGGCGCCCGTAGGCGATGTTGTAGTGGATCGTGTCGTTGAACAGCACGGTGTCCTGCGGCACGATGCCGATCGAGGCGCGCAGCGACGCCTGCGTGACGTCGCGCAGGTCCTGCCCGTCGATCGTGATCGCGCCGCCGGGGCCGCGCGCCAGATCGTAGAAGCGGAACAGCAGGCGCGACAGCGTCGACTTGCCCGAGCCGCTGTGGCCGACCACCGCCGTGGTGGTGCCGACCGCGATCGTGAAGCTGACGTCGTGCAGGATCTGCCGCGCCGGCTCGTACGAGAAGTTGACGTGCTCGAAGCGCACCTGCGCGCCGTGCACCGCCAGCGCCGGCGCGTCCGGCGCATCGGCCACTTCCTGCGGCGCGGACAGCAGCCCGAACATCCGATCCATGTCGGTCAGACTCTGCTTCAGCTCGCGATAGACGATGCCGAGGAAGTTCAGCGGGATATAGAGCTGCAGCATGAAGGTGTTGATCAGCACCAGATCGCCGAGCGTCAGATGCCCGGCCAGCACGCCCTGCGTCGCGCGCCAGAGGATCAGCACGAGACCCACGCCGATGATCGCCTGCTGCCCGAAATTGAGCAGCGACAGCGAGCGCTGCGAGCGAATCGCGGCCTGCCGGTAGCGTTGCAGGTTCTCGTCGTAGCGCCGCGCTTCCCATTCCTCGTTGCTGAAATACTTGACTGTTTCGTAGTTGATCATCGAATCGATCGCGCGAGCTGGCCCGCGAATCGAGCTCGTTCATGGCGCGGCGAAAATGCGTGCGCCACTCCGTGACCTTGATCGTGAACGCCACGTAGCCGGCCAGCGCGCCGAGCGTGATGAGCGCGTACCACGCGTCGTACTTCACGACGAAGAAGCCGAGCACCAGCCAGACCTCGATCAGCGTCGGCAGGATGCTGTAGAGCGAATAGGAAATGGCTCTCTTGAAATTTGAGTGGGTGAAAAGGGCCGCCGGGGTACGAAAACCTACGTCGCAAAACGGTATCTTCCCACCCCTAGCCCCCGCCCCAAGGCGGGGAAGTCCTCGCCGCCGGACGGGCTCGTAGATTTCTCCGCATCAAGGTTCGCTGCGCCGGGCTTCGCCCGCCCTTGACCCGGAAAAATCCACCCACTCGAAATTCAAGAGAGGCGAATAGTTGTCGCCCGGATAGGATCTGGAAATCCGGGGCAAGATCAACATGGATGGGATCATCATCTACGGACGCCATATTCTTGCGGCGGTTGGCGTCGAGAGCGATGCCCGCAAGCACCTGATGGGGCTGGTGAGCGGGTCCAGTGAGAACACGGAGGTCGTCAAGGATCTGCTGAACAGCCTGATCGAGCG
>WNEB01000036.1 GCA_009914575.1 Burkholderia gladioli | reverse complement strand
ATGCAATTGCCCGTGACGGTCGTCGAGAATGGAAGCAAGACAGTGGCTACCACCGGCGATCGCTTGCCGAGAATGCGATGTATCGGTTCAAGACCCTCACCGGCAACTGTCTCTGGGCGCGTCACATAGACTCGCAGGCGACCGAGGTCTCCGTTCGCGTCGACGTCATCAACCGTATGGCGGACCTCGCTCGTCCGCAATCCGTTCGTATCGCCTGAAATTATGCCCGTCGATGCTATTGCATCCTCACACTCGATTTATGCAACAACGCCGTTGACTACAATCGGATCCGGCTGCACTCGACCCTGGGCTACCTCAGCCCAAAGCAGTACGAGCTGGCCAATGTCGCTTAGATAGGTGTCCGTAAATCAGGGGCAAGATCATCGCGGCGAGAACAGCCCGTGCGCACGCTTGCCCAACTCGGCGCGCGCCGCGTCGATCGCGGCCTGCGCGGCGGCGCGATCGGCCAGGCCCCCGGCGTCGCGCGTGCGGCGCACCGGCGCGCGGCTCGCGAGCAGGGCCTGCGCGTAGGCCAGCCCTTCGGCCAGTGTGTCGTCGCTGGTCGCGAGCCGGTCGACCAGGCCCAGTTCGAGCGCGGCGGTCGCATCGACATGACGCCCGCTCAGCATCAGATCGAGCGCGCGCCGCGCCGATCAGACGCGGCGCGCGCTGCGTGCCGCCCGCGCCGGACAGCAGGCCGAGCAGCACTTCGGGCAGGCCGAGCGTCGCGCCGTGCAGCGCGGCGATCACCGGCTTGGCGCTGTCCTCGATGCGGCGGCACACGTCGGGCAGCGCGGGCGGCTGCGGCGGCTTGCCGAATTCGCGGATGTCCGCGCCGGCGATGAAGTTGCGGCCCGCGCCGACCAGCAGCACGGCCTCCACGGCGTCGGCGCCGGCGGTCGCCTCGATGGCGTCGAGCAGCCCGCGCCGCACCTCGGCGGACAGCGCGTTGGGGCGGGTGATCGAGCGTGACGACGCCGGCGGGAAGGGCCTGGGCGGCGGCGGGATTCGAATCATCGGTCATCGCGTCTCCTGGAGGGGGGCCTGCGGGCCGGCGTCCGCACGCACGGCCCGGCAGTCGTGCTGCGATTCTCGATTGATCGAGCCGGATTGACAATTCCCAGTTCCCTTTACAAGCTGTCAAGGTTTCTTTGACAATCCCCTCGAAACCGGACGCCGCCATGGGCATCAACGCGCTGACGCTGCTCGTCGAGATCCTCGACGCCGGCAACCTGAGCAACGCCGCGCGGCGGCTCAAGATGAGCCGCGCCAACGTCAGCTACCGGCTCAATCAGCTCGAAAAATCGGTCGGCCTGCAATTGGTGCGGCGCACCACGCGACGCATCGAGCCGACCGAAGTGGCGCTGCGGCTCGTCGAGCACGGTCGGCGCATCCAGCACGAGCTGCTGGCCGCGCAGGAAACCGTGGCCACGCTCGGGCAGGCGCTGCAGGGGCGCGTGCGGCTGTCGGTGCCGAGCGGCTACGGGCAGATCGTGATGTCCGACTGGCTGATCGCGTTCAAGCGGCAGTATCCGGGCATCGTCATCGTGCTCGACGTGGTGTTCGAGAACCGCGTGGAGGATCTGCTGCGCGACGAGGTGGACATCGCCGTGCGCGTGATGGCCGAGCCGCCGCAGAACCTCGTCGCGCGCGACATGGGCGCGGTGCGCTACGTCGCCTGCGCGTCGCCCGGGTTCGCGGCCGAGCACGGCATGCCGGCCACGCTCGACGCGCTGGCCGATGCGCCGCTGATTACCGCCACCGTGCTCGGCCGGCAGTTGCGGATCGCGGCCTATCTCGGTGCGGCGCGTCACGAGGTGCTGCTCGCACCCACGCTGATCTCTGAGAACTTCCTGTTCCTGCGGCAGGCCGTGCTGGCCGGGCTCGGCGTGGGCATCGTGCCCGACTACGTGATCCAGGACGACCTGCGGCGCGGGGCCGTGGTGACCACGCTCGACGCGTACCGGCTCCAGCATCTTCGGCACGCGCATGGCGATGCTCTACATGCCGAACCGGCACCACACGCGCGCGACCTCGACGTTCATCGCTTTCATCCTCGACGCGGCGCGGCAATCGGGGCGCGCGGTGGAATGAGGCACCGGGGCACGCCGTCCGCGCACGATTCGAGGGATTCGACGAATGACAGGCGGGCGCGCACGCGGCGACAATAACCGGCCCGCGAACGGGCCGCACCTTTCGCCACCGCAGCTCTCCCCGAGGTACACGATGACCGACCGGCTTCGCCCGCGCCCGTCTCCGCTCCGTTGCTCGCCCGCCGTGCGCGCACCGTTCGACCGTTTCGCCCATCGCGTTGCGCCGTGCGCCGTGCGCCGCCGCCGCGCTGCTCGCGGCGCTGGCCGCGTGTTCGAGCACCGGTACGGGCGGCCCGGCAGCCGGAACGGCTGCGTCCGCTTCCGCGGCGTCCGGCGCAGCGGCGCAAACCGCCAGCGCAAGCTCCGCGAATGCCGCCCCCGCTCCGCCCGCCTACGGCGTGCGCACGGCCGAGGCGGCCAGCGGCTGGAACGACAAACCGGGCTGGTCGGCGCAGCGCGAGATGATCGTCGCGGCGAACCCGTACGCCGCGCAGGCCGGCGACGAGATCCTCAAGGCCGGCGGCAGCGCCGTGGACGCCGCGATCGCCGCCGAACTGGTGCTGACGCTGGTCGAGCCGCAATCGTCTGGCATCGGCGGCGGTGCGTTCCTGCTCTACGCCGACGACAAGACCACCGACGCCTACGACGGCAGCGAAACGGCTCCCGCCGCCGCCACCGAGCGCCTGTTCCTCGACCGCGACGGCAAGCTGCTGTAGCGGAGGCTGTTCCAGCCGGCGCTCCGGCTCGCCACGCAGGGCTTCGCGATCGGCCCGCGGCTGGCCGCGCAGATCGCGCGCGATCCGTGGCTGCGCAACGATCCGACCGCACGCGACTATTTCTACGAGAAGGACGGTCGGCCCAAGTCGGACGGCACGCTGCTGCGCAATCCGGCGCTGGCCGCCGCGTTGCGGCAGATCGCGGCGGGCGGCGCGAACGCGTTCTACGGCGGGCCGCTCGCGCGCGACATCGACGCCACAGGGGGAGCCAGTCGACCAACCCCGTCCTGCTGAGCGTGCAGGATCTCGCGCGCTATCGCGCCGTGCCGCGCGCGCCGTTCTGCCTGCAGCGATTACAACACCGCAAGTGGACGTTATGCGGGATGCCGCCGCCGTCGTCGGGCGGCCTCGCCGTCGCGCAGATGCTCGGCCTTCGGCCTGCCCGACTGGCAGCGCATCGGCGCGCAGCGGCCGGTGCCGACCACGCTCGGCGTCGAGCCGACGCCGCAGGCCGCGCATCTGCTCGGCGAGGCCGGTCGGCTGGCCTATGCCGATCGCGCACGCTACGTCGGCGATCCCGACCGCGTGCCCGCGCCCGCCGGCGACTGGCAGCGGCTGATCGCCCCCACCTATCTGGCGCAGCGCCGGCAACGGCTCGGCGATACCAGCCTCGGCCACGCCGCCGCGGGCGTGCCGACCGGCTCGTCGCTGGCCACTGCGTTCGGCGACGACGTCGACGCGCTCTCGCCGCCGCCCGCCGCGAGCGAGCTGAGCGTGGTCGATCGCAACGGCGCGGTGGTGTCGATGTCGTCGAGCCTCGGCGATCCATTCGGCGCGCGGCTGATGGTGCGCGGCTTCCTGCTCAACGACGCGCTGACAGGCTTCTCGCGCCTGCCGCGCGATCACACGACCGGTCGCTCGCGAACCGTCTGGACGGCGGCAAGCGCCCCCGCGCCTCGCTCGCGCCCGAACTGGAACTGGTGTTCGAGCGCGGCACGCGGCGCGTTGCGCTGGCGCTCGGCGGCGCGGACGCGACGAGCGTCGAGAAAACGCTGGTCGGCATCGCCGATTGGGGCATGACGATCCAGTCCAGCAGAGCAGGCCATCGCGCTGCCGAACGTGGGCTCGCGCAACGGGCCGACCGAGGTAGAAGCCGGGCGCGTGTCCGATGCGCTGATCGACGGGTTGAAGCGGCGCGGCCACGCGGTCGACGTGACCGAACTCAATTCGGATCTGGCGGGGTTGCAGCGCGTGACGGTGGACGGCCAGTCGCTGTGGATCGGCGGCGCCGATCCACAGCGACGGCGTGGCGGCGGGGGATTGACGGCAGCGCAGGCGAAGGCGAAGGCGGCGAGGCGATGCAAGGCGCCCGGCACCAGCCGCCCTAGCCCCGCCGCCCCTTCCACGGCACCAGCCGCCGCTCCAGCGCGCGCATCGCGAGGTCGAACCCCCATGCGATCGCGCCGATCAGCACGATGCCCATCACCACCACGTCGGTGCGCAGGAAGCTCGACGCGTTGAGCACCATCTGCCCGAGCCAGGCGGTGGCCGCCACCATCTCGGCGGCCACCAGCGTGGTCCAGCCGAAGCCTATCGCGATCCGCAGCCCGGTCAGGATCTCCGGCAACGCGGCCGGCAACACCACGTGGCGCACCACCTGCAACGGGCTGCCGCCCAGCGAATACGCGGCGGCGATCTGCTCGTGGGTCGCGCTGCGCACGCCGGCGCGCGCGGCCATCGCGATCGGCGCGAAGCAGGCCAGGAAGATCACGACGATCTTGGCCGTTTCGTCGATGCCGAACCAGATCACCACCAGCGGCAGATACGCGAGCGGCGGCAACGACCGGTAGAACTCGAGCGGCGGATCGAGCAGGCCGCGCGCGACGCGGCTCACGCCCATCAGGATGCCGGCGGGGATGCCGAACAGCGCCGCCAGCGCGAACGCGCCGAACACGCGCAGCGCGCTCCAGGCCAGATGTTTGGGCATCGGCACGCCGCCCTGAAGCTGCCCGCGCCATGCTTTGACGAACGCCTGTCAGACGACCGCCGGCGACGGCAGGAACAGCGGCGGCACCCAGCCGAAATGCGTGGCGGCCCACCAGAGCAACGCCAGCCCGGCCACCGAGGCGGCGCTCAGCGCAGCAGCCGTCGGCCCTTCGCCGGCGTGGCGTTTGCAGCCGTTGCCGCAGGGGCGACCGGCGTAGCCGCCGGCTGGGCGGCCGCATCGGCGCGACCGGGCTGCGGCTGCCACGTCACCGTGCGCGAACGCGCCCAATCCCTGGCTTGCGGCGGCGAACCGGCCTGCAGCGTGACGTCGTCCTGCGCGCTCATGCGGCCTCCCTGGCGCTCGTGCGCCCATGCAGCAAGCCGATCAGGCGCTCGCGCCACGCGATGAAGTCGGGCGACGATTTCACGCCGCGCGCGTCGCGCGTCTGCACGAAGCGCCGCGCGAACGGCAGTTCGTGCGATTCGGCGATGCGGCCCGGCCCCGGCGTCACCACCACCACGCGCGTTCCGAGAAACAGCGCTTCCTCCACGTCGTGCGTGATGAAGAACACCGTCTTGCCGGTGCGCGCCCACAGGTCGAGCACCAGTTCCTGCATCGACTCGCGCGTCATCGCGTCGAGCGCGTCCATCGGCTCGTCCATCAGCAGCACGCGCGGGTCGCCGGCCAGCGCGCGGGCGATGCCGACGCGCTGCTGCATGCCGCCCGACAGCGCGTACACGCGCGAGTGCGCATGCCGCTCCAGCCCGACCAGCGCCAGGATCCGCCGCGCGCGCGCCTCGCGTTCGGCGCGCGCGACGCCCTGAAAACGCAAGCCCAGCGCGACGTTGCCGAGCACGTCGAGCCACGGCAGCAGCGCGTATTTCTGAAACACCACGCCGCGATCCGCGCCCGGTCCGAGCACCGGTTCGTCGTCGAGCCGCACCTCGCCGACCGTCGGCGCGACAAAACCCGCGATGCAGTTCAGCAGCGTGGTCTTGCCGCACCCCGACGCGCCCACCGCCACCACGAACTCGCCGCTGCCGATCGACAGATCGACGTCGGCCAGCGCCTGCGTGTCGCCGCGCCCGCGCTCCCCCGGATAGGCGACCGACAGCCGCCGGATATCGAGCCTGCTCATCGCGCGCTCCTTAACCGCCGCTCAGTGCGCGACCGCCTTCACGAATTGCGGATCGACGCCGACCGAGTAATCGGGCAGCACCGTCTGGATCGTCCCCTGCGACTTCAGGAACGCGGCCGTGGCGGCCAGCGATTTCGCCGCGCCCGATTGCGCGCCGCCGCCGAGCCAGGTCGTCGAGGCCTGTTCGACCGACGACTGGAACGCGTACAGCGCGAGGCTGGCCGGCACGTCGTCGGGGTTCGCGCCCGATTCCTTCGCCACCGCCGCGGCCTGCGCCGAGCCCTTGCCCCAGGCGTTCGGATGCGCGCGGTAATCGGCGTCGGCCGCGGCCAGAACCTTCACGAAGCGCGCGACGAATTCGGGGTTGTCGTGCGCGAAGCGGCGCGTGGCGACGAAGCCGTCGAACGTGGCCTTGCCGGTGGCCTTCGCCACCTGGCCCGACGTGATCAGCACCTTGCCGTTCTGCTTGACCTTGGCGAGCACCGGATCCCAGATGTAGGTCGCGTCGATGTCGCCGCGCGCCCAGGCGACCGCCACTTCGGGCGGGCGCAGGTTCAGGATCTTCACCGAGTTCGGATCGACGCCGGCCTGCTGCAGCGCGACCAGCGCGTGGAAGTGCGAGGTCGACACGAACGGCACGCCGATCTTGTGGCTCTTCAGGTCGGCCACGCTGTTGACGCCCGAGCCGTTGCGCGCGACCAGCGCTTCGGCATCGTTGATAGTTGTCGAGGATCCAGAACAGCGAGAGGTCCGCGCCCTGCGACAGGCCCGCCGCTATCGGCGCCGAGCCGGCCTCGCCGAGCTGCACCGAGCCCGAGGCGAGCGTGCTGATCACGTCCGCGCCGCTGCCGACCTTGCGGAACGTGACCTTGTAACCGGTGGCCTTCTCCACCTCGCCCGTCGCCTGCGCGTAGCGCCACGGCACCACCATGTCCTGATACGCGATCACCACGTCCTTGTCGGCGGCGCGCGCCGGGGCGGCGGCGAGCGTCAGCGCGGCAACGGCGCCGGCAAGCGCGGTGGTCAGGACGGTGCGGACGGAACGGAAACGCGGCATGGCTTACCTCTCGGGTCGGATGCGGTGGCTCGAAACGCCCGACTATAGAGACTTCATGCCCGCGCGGTTCTAACGATTCCTGCGATGCAATTGACGCTGCTGACGCTATGCATTTCGTGTTGAAGCGGATGCCGCCGGCAATGACGCGGCGGCGGCGCCCCAAAAGCAAAAAACCCGCCTCGCGGCGGGTTTTCGTGCAATGGCGAAGCGAGGTTCAGACCACGCCCGCGCCATGCGCCTGCAGATCGGCGTGATAGCTCGAACGCACCATCGCGCCCACGGTCGCATGCGTGAAGCCCATCTTGTAGGCTTCTTCCTCGTACATCTTGAAGACGTCCGGGTGCACGTATTCGCGCACCGGCAGATGGTGCTCCGACGGCTGCAGATACTGGCCGATCGTCAGCATGTCGACGTCGTGATCGCGCAGGTCGCGCATCACCTGGAGGATTTCCTCGGGCGTTTCGCCCAGGCCGACCATCAGGCCCGACTTGGCGGCGACGTCCGGATGCAGCGCCTTGAAATCCTTCAGCAGCTTCAGCGAATGCGCGTAGTCCGAACCGGGGCGCGCTTCCTTGTAGAGGCGCGGCACCGTTTCGAGGTTGTGGTTCATGACATCGGGCGGCGCGGCGTTCAGGATGCCGATCGCGCGATCGAGACGGCCGCGGAAATCGGGCGTCAGGATCTCGATGCGCGTGTCCGGCGACTGCTCGCGCACCTGGCGGATGCATTCCACGAAGTGGCCGGCGCCGCCGTCGCGCAGATCGTCGCGATCGACGCTCGTGATCACCACGTACTTGAGCTTGAGCGCGCCGATGGTGCGCGCCAGGTTGGCCGGCTCGTTCTCGTCGAGCGGATCGGGGCGGCCGTGGCCGACGTCGCAGAACGGGCAGCGGCGCGTGCACTTGTCGCCCATGATCATGAACGTCGCGGTGCCCTTGCCGAAGCATTCGCCGATGTTCGGGCAGCTCGCTTCCTCGCACACCGTGTGCAGGTTGTGCTCGCGCAGGATGGTCTTGATCTCGTTGAAGCGCGAGCTGCCGGTGGCCGCCTTGACGCGGATCCAGTCCGGCTTCTTGAGCTTCTCGATCGGGACGATCTTGATCGGAATGCGGGCCGTTTTCGCCTGCGCTTTCTGCTTGGCGGTGGGATCGTAGGCGGCCGATTCGGCCGGTGCCGGAGTTGCGGTTACGTCAGTCATTCGTGTGTTCCAGTGCCTGCGGCAATGCGGCGGCGGTGGCGCCGGCGAGGTTGGCGGTCAGACGGCGCACGAGCGTCTCGGCCACGTTCCGCCAGTCGGCGACCACGCCGACGGTCGCCATGTCGACCGTTTCGAGCCCTGCGTAGCCGCACGGGTTGATCGCGAGAAACGGTGCGAGATCCATCCGGACATTGAGGCTGAGCCCGTGATAACTGCATCCGTTGCGAATCTTCAGACCGAGCGCGGCGATCTTTGCGCCCGCATGCGGCCCCGATTCCACATAGATA
This sequence comes from Burkholderia gladioli, assembly GCA_009914575.1. GTDB lineage: Bacteria > Pseudomonadota > Gammaproteobacteria > Burkholderiales > Burkholderiaceae > Burkholderia > Burkholderia gladioli_B. Next base: position 1,991 of record WNEB01000036.1, on the reverse strand, counting down.
CCGGGCGCGCCCGCCTTGCGGACCGACGCAAGATTATACGCCGCGAGGGTCTCGATCACGGCCTGCTCGATCCGCTCGACCATCGGGCGCACCATCAGCTTGCGGCGGCGCAGGTCCACCAGCAGGTAGGCGACGATCTGGCCGGGACCGTGATAGGTGATCTGCCCGCCGCGATCGACCTTGACGAGCGGCACGCCGCTGTTGGCCACCAGCAGGTGCGCCGGGTCGCCGGCCTGGCCGAGCGTGTAGACAGGCGGATGTTCGACGATCCAGATTTCGTCGGCGGTGTCGGCGCCGCGCACGTCGGTGAACGCGCGCATCGCGTCGAAGGTGGGCTCGTAAGGCGCGCTGCCGAGCCAGCGCACGACGGGCGGCGGCAGTGCGGCCCCGTTTTCGGACGGCGCGGCACTGCCGGAATCGTTGGAATGGGAAGACACGTGGGCGACCGGCGGCGCTGACATGGGCGCTAGTTTACCGAAAACCGCTACGCGCCGCCGGGCCTCGTACGCGGTTCGATCCGGCCCCGAGCCGCGCTCACACCACGCGCCAACCCTGGTGCAGCCGCGCCGAGATCCGGCTCGCCAGCCGCGCGAACGCGGAGCGCGCCGCCTCGCACGCCGAAGGCGTCACGCTGAACGCGACCTGCGCCGACGCCGGCCCTTCCACGCCGAGCCAGAGGCGCTCGCCGCGGCGCAGGCGCAGCGTCGCGCCGGGGGCCAGGAAGTAGTCGTCCACGTCCTCGCTGCGGGTGGCGCCCTGCACCGACAGGCGCGTGCTGTGCGCCACCACCATCGGCACCGTTTCGCCGGCCTGGATCTCGAACACGACGTTTGTCGAAATTTCTGGCTCTCTTGAAATTTGAGTGGGTGAAAAGGGCCGCCGGGGTACGAAAACCTACGTCGCAAAACGGTATCTTCCCACCCCTAGCCCCGCCCCAAGGCCGGGAAGTCCTCGCCGCCGGACGGGCTCGTAGATTTCTCCGCATCAAGGGTTCGCTGCGCCGGGCTTCGCCCGCCCTTTACCCGGAAAAATCCACCCACTCGAAATTCAAGAGAGGCTCGAATCTGTCTTACCGGGCAAGGAAGGCGATCCGGGACGAACGGCGGCGGACAATCGCGGGTTTGTCGAAGCGGTTCTCTGGATTGGCCGGACCGGTTGCCCGTGGCGCGATCTGCCGAAGGAATTCGGCCGATGGCACACGGCTTTTATATGCGCTTCTCCCGGCGGCGTGGCAAAGGCGTGTGGAAACGGGTAGCGCACGCGGTGTCTGACGAAACGCAGATCAAATGCGTGCTAATCGACTCGACCATCGTGCGGGCACACCAGCATTCGGCCGGGGCTCGAAAAAAAGTGGCCCGCAAGCGCTCGGGCGTTCGCGTGGTGGACTGACGACCAAGCTGCATTTGGCTGTTGATGAAGCCGGACGAGCTCTGCGGATGATCGCCACCGAAGGGCAGGTTTCGGACATCTCCTGTGCGCACGAATTGGTCGAGCATCTGCGCACGGGTGCCGTGATCGCCGACAAAGGCTATGACTCGGATGGGCGTTGTTGCATAAATCGAGTGTGAGGATGCGAGCTATTGTCGAATCTGGTGTACGGCGGTCGCGACGGGAATTTGAAAAGGCGGTGGCGGTTTAGCTGAGAATGTTGCTTGTCGTGAGCACAACCAGCGAACCCTGAGTGATCCGGAAACCAGCCACCATGAAGAAAACTACGAAAGAAGCGACCAGCAGTAAAGCAGAAACGAAGAGCGTGCTCGACGAGCTGATCCAACAGGGCGCGCGGCAGATTATTCAGCAGGCAGTCGAAGCGGAGCTTGCAACGATGCTCGAGCAGTACAGCAATGTGAAGTCGCTCGACGGTCGACGCGCCGTGGTACGCAACGGCTACCTGCCTGAGCGGGAGGTCGTTACGGCGGTCGGCCCGGTGACGGTCAAGGTGCCGAAGGTCCGTGACCGGTCGGGTTCGGGTATTCACTTCAATTCGGCGG
>WNEB01000035.1 GCA_009914575.1 Burkholderia gladioli | reverse complement strand
GACGGTCTTCACGCCAAGTAATGCCTGAATCAGCGTATCGCCGTATAGACACGGGCGACCACGTGTGGGTATGGCATCGGGTATTCTGGCAAGGACGGCTTCATCTATCCATATTGTTACGTTCCCCCGGTTGATCAGGCCTTCATTATAGGCCTCCCAATTCCTGACACGGTAGCGTGCCTTCGGCTCACCTTTCTTGTGTATGTCCTTGCGCATTTTCTTGTCAAAAATTAGGCAGTTACTCTGGAATCTGACTTGATAGGAGGCTGGCCCCGCGACCGTTGCGCGTAAACGTCAACGGATCTCGCTCGATTTATGCAACAACGCCGTGTACCAGGTCGGGTTGACGCCGCAGAGCTGCGCGACTTCCTCGCGGCGCAGGCCCGGCGTGCGCCGGCGCGGGCCGGGCGGCAGGCCGACGGCTTCGGGCGTCAGGCGCTCGCGGTGGGCGCGGATGAAATCGCCGAGCGCGCGGGCGGGCGTGGCGTCGAGCGGGGGCGGGGCGGAACGGGACGGACTCATCGGATCGCGATGCGGCGGGAATTCGGAAAATGCGAATAACGCGAATAACGCGAAAGGCGACGGAAGCGAGTGGCGCCGATACCGGGATAGCGCCGGTTCGGGTACTGGCACCCGCGCGAGCGCCATTGTAGCGGGTCGCCGGATGCGACGCCGAGAACCGGCGCTGCAAAAGAACACGGCGCGGACACCGTTGCCGATGTCCGCGCCGTGGCGGGCGAGGCTCCCGCCCGGGCACGCTTGCCGCCGCGCGCCCGGTGGCGGCTTAGCCGGTGTTGCGCAGGCCGGCCGCGATCCCGTTGATGCTCAGGTGAATGCCGCGGCGCACGCGCGCGTTGGTGTCGCCGGCGCGGTGGCGCTTGAGCAGTTCGACCTGCAGGTGATTGAGCGGGTCGAGGTACGGGAAGCGGTTCTTGATCGAGCGCGCGAGCAGCGGATTGGCCGCGAGCCGCGCCTCGTGCCCGGTGATCTGGGCCAGCGCCGCGGCCGTGCGTTCCCACTCGGCCACGATCCGTCCGAACACCTGCTTGCGCAGCTTGCGGTCGGCCACCAGCTCGGCGTAGCGCGAGGCCACGGCCAGATCGGTCTTGGCCAGCACCATGTCCATGTTCGACAGCAGGTGCGAGAAGAACGGCCAGGTCTTGTTCATCTTCTGCAGCAGCGCGAGACGCTTGGCGCGCTCGGCTTCGTTCGCGGCGCCGTCGAGGTAGGCGGCGAACGCGCTGCCGAAGCCGTACCAGCCCGTCAGCAGCAGGCGGCACTGGCCCCACGAGAAGCCCCACGGAATCGCGCGCAGATCCTCGATCTTGCGATTCTTCGGATCCTGCAGCTTGCGCGAGGCCGGGCGGCTGCCGATGTTCAGCTCGGCGATTTCGCTGATCGGCGTGGACGCGAAGAAGTAATCCTTGAAGCCCGGGGTGTCGTAGACGAGCGCGCGGTACGCGGCCATCGCCGAGTCGGACAGCGTCTGCATCGCCGCCTCGAACGCCGGCAACTGCGCCGGGGCGTTGTTGCGCGGCAGCAGCGACGCTTCGAGCGTGGCGGCCACCACCGTTTCGAGGTTGCGGCGGCCGATTTCCGGGTTCGCGAACTTGCTGGCGATCACCTCGCCCTGCTCGGTCAGGCGGATCTGGCCGTTCACCGTGCCCGGCGGCTGCGACAGGATCGCCTGATAGGTCGGGCCGCCGCCGCGGCCGACCGTGCCGCCCCGGCCGTGGAACAAGCGCAGCTTGATGTCGTGCCCGCTGAACAGTTCGACGAGTGCCAGTTCGGCGTGATACAGCTCCCAGTTCGAGGTCAGGAAGCCGCCGTCCTTGTTGCTGTCCGAATAGCCGAGCATGACTTCCTGCTCGCCGCCCTGATGGGCCACCATCGCCGCGGCGCCGGGCAGCGCGAAGTAGTCGCGCATGATTTCCGGGGCGTTGCGCAGATCGGCGATGGTTTCGAACAGCGGAATCACCATCAGGCCGTGCTTCGCCTTGCCGTGCGCGCCGAACGTGCCGTCGAGCAGGCCGGTTTCCTTCTGCAGCAGCAGCACCTCGACCAGATCCGACACCGTTTCGGTGTGCGAGATGATGTAGTTGCGCACGGCGCGCGCGCCGAACTTGGCGCGCACTTCGCGCGCCTTCTCCAGCACGCCGAGTTCGCTGGTCCCCAGCTCGGAGTAATCGAGATAAGGAATGCGCAACGGTCGCGGGGCGGCCAGGGCCGCCAGCAGCACGCGCAGCTTGTCGGCTTCGGCCAGCGCCGCGTAATCGGCCTCGACGCCGGCGCGCGCGAACAGCTCGGCGATCACGGCCTCGTGGATGTCCGAACTCTGACGCAGGTCGATGCTGGCCAGATGGAAGCCGAACACCTCGGCGGCGCGCACCAGCGGCGCGAGGCGCGGCGTGGCGAGCGATGCGCCGTGGTGCGCGATCAGCGATTCGTGCAGAACGCGCAGATCGCGCGCGAACGCTTCCGAATCGGGGTACGGCGTGGCGCGCACGGGCGGCGCGCCACGGCCGGCGCTGCGCACGGCCACCGCGCCTTCGCCGAGGCGCACGCGCGCGCTCGCGGCGATGCGCGTGTAGATGCCGATCAGCGCGCGGCGATACGGCTCGTCGACGCGATGCGGCGACTGATCGGGCGAGGCCGCGGCCAGCGCCTTGACGTCCTCGCTCGCGCCCACCAGCAGATGCGAGACCGACAGCTCGGCGCCGAGCTTGTGCACCTGCTCCAGGTAATGCTCGAGGATCACAGTGCCCTGGCGATGAATCGCCTCCTCGAGCGTGGCGGCCGTGACGTTCGGGTTGCCGTCGCGGTCGCCGCCGATCCAGCTGCCCATCTGGAAGAACGCCGGCACGCGTGCGCCGAGGCCGTGCTCGGCCAGCGCTTCCTCGATGTCGGCGTAGAGCGCCGGCAGCTCGTCGAGGAAGGTGGCGCGATAGTAGGACAGCGCGTTGTCGATCTCGTCGCCGACGGTCAGGCGCGCGTCGCGCAGCATGCGCGTCTGCCACAGCGTCGTGACGCGGGCGCGCAGCAGCGCTTCGTTGTGCGAACGCTCGCGCGAGGTCAGTTCCTGATCGCGCTGGGCCAGCAGGCGCGCGATGTCGTGCTGCGCGTCGAGAATGCTCTTGCGCTGCACTTCGGTCGGGTGGGCCGTCAGCACCGGCACGATCAGCGCCTCGTCGAAGAAGCGGCGGATCACGTCGGCCGACGCGTCGCCGGTCGCCTTCAGCGATTGCAGCGCGAACGCCACCGTGCCGGCCTGCGGGGCCGAGCCGGCCAGCGCATGGATGCGGCGGCGGCGGTTGTGGTGGCGATCCTCGGCGATATTGGCCAGGTGCGAGAAGTAGCTGAACGCGCGCACCACGCTGACGGTCTGCTCGGGCGTGAGCTTGCGCAGCATGCGGTCGAGCGTGGTGGCGGCCTCGCGGTCGTCCTCGCGGCGGAATTTCACGGCGTGCTGGCGGATCGTCTCGACCACGTCGAACACGGCGTCTCCTTCCTGCTCGCGCACCACGTCGCCGAGCAGGCGCCCCAGGTAGCGGATGTCCTCGAACAGCGGCTGATCCTTGTCGTCGCGCGTGCGGCCGTGCGTCTTCGGCGCGGCCTTGGCCTTTGCCTTGCCAGCGGTGCGTGCCGTCGCTGCCGTCGCCGTTTCGGCGGCGGCCTGGCTTGCAGCCTTGGCGGAGGCGCGCTTCGCGGCCGGTTTGACGGCGGCCTGGGCAGTGTCCGCGGCCTTCGCGGCCGGCTTGACGGCGGCGCGGGGCTGCGTGGCGACCGGCTTCGTGGCTTTCGGGGTGGCCGATGCGCCGCGTGCGGGGGCGGTCGTTTCGGTGTCGGCGGGGGACGAGGCAGTATTGCGGCGCGCGGTGCGCGCCGATCCGGAGGACTTCACGATGGGTTTCCTTGGGAAAGCACGAGTGAGCAGGGGACTTCGGGCACTGACTGCAGTACTGACTGGCGGCCGGCGGGCCGCCGCGCATCGCGCCGACCGCCGGCGGGCGGCCGTGCTCGCGCGCCGCGCCGCCCGTAAAAGGGGGACGGGCGTGCGTGCTACCATTGTCCGATCCTGGTTCCCGTCCTTCGATGCCGCTGCAATGAATTCCGAGACTCTTACGGTCGACGCTCCGGCGACACTCACGATCGCTTCGCGGGAGAGCCGCCTGGCGATGTGGCAGGCTGAACATGTGCGTGATGCGCTGCACAAATTATATCCAGCTTGCGACGTGAAAATCCTCGGCATGACGACCCGAGGCGATCAGATTCTCGATCGCACCCTGTCGAAGGTCGGCGGCAAGGGGCTGTTCGTCAAAGAACTGGAGAATGCGCTGGCCGACGGCCGCGCCGATCTGGCGGTGCATTCGCTGAAGGACGTGCCGATGACGCTGCCCGAAGGCTTCGCGCTGACGGTCGTGATGCACCGCGAAGATCCGCGCGACGCGTTCGTCTCCAATCACTACGCCTCGCTCGACGAGCTGCCCACGGGCGCCATCGTCGGCACCTCCAGCCTGCGCCGCGAAGCCATGCTGCGCGCCCAATACCTCGATTTCGACGTGCGTCCGCTGCGCGGCAATCTCGACACGCGGCTCGGCAAGCTCGACCGCGGCGAATACGCGGCGATCATCCTGGCAGCGGCCGGCCTCAAGCGGCTCGGCCTCGGCGAACGGATCCGCTCGCTGATCGACGTCGAGACCAGCCCGCCCGCGGCCGGTCAGGGCGCGCTCGGCATCGAGATCGCATCGAAGCGCGCCGACGTCGCGCGCTGGCTCGCGCCGTTGCACGACTTGCCCACGGCGCTGGCCGCGGAAGCCGAGCGGATGGTGTCGCGCGCGCTGGGCGGCAGCTGCTCGGTGCCGCTCGTGGCGCACGCCGTCTGGCACGGAGATCAGCTCGAGCTCACGGGCCGCGTGTCGTCGGTCAGCGGCACGCGCGTGCTGAGCGCCCGCCGCCGCGCGGCGATCGGCACGCCCGAACAGGCGCTCGCGCTCGGCCGCGAGGTGTCCGACGACCTCGTGCAGCAAGGCGCGTTCGAGATCATCGAGGCGCTGACCGGAGCGCAAACCTGATGGCCGCCCGCGCGTTCACGGCGGTGCTGACGAAGCCCGAGGGGCAATCGGCGGCGCTCGCCGCGCAACTCGCGGCCGCCGGCATCGAAGTCTTCGATTTCCCGCTGATCGACATCGCGCCGGTCGCCGATCCGGCGCCGCTCGATGCGGCGTTCGCACGCCTCGACGCCTACGCGCTGGTGGTGTTCGTCTCGCCGAACGCGATCGATCGCGCGCTGGCGCGCTACAACGCGATCTGGCCGCATTCGCTGCCGGTCGGCGTGGTCGGGCCGGGCAGCGTGGCCGCGCTGGCGCGGCACGGCATCGCGGCGCCCGCGCATCGCGTGATCGCGCCCGACGCCGCGCCGGGCGGCGAGAACGGCGAGGGCGGCGACGACGCCCCGCGCTACGATTCCGAAAGCCTGTTCGCGCAGATCGAACGCGCGTTCGCCGCGCATGGCGGCGCATCGGGTGCACCGGGCGCCTCGGCCGCTGCCGCGATCGCTTCGGACTCCCTCGAATCGCCGCCTTCCTCCACCGACGCAACGGCGGCCCCGACCGCGCCGGTTTCCGGCCCGCTGGCCGGCAAGCGCGTGCTGATCGTGCGCGGCGACGGCGGCCGCGAATGGCTGTCGACGGCGCTGCGCGACGCGGGCACCGAGGTCGAGCGCGTGGCCGCCTATCGCCGCATCGCGCCGGAGCCGTCGATCGGCGCCTGGGAGCGCGTGCGCACGCTGCTGGCCGGTGCGCCGCATGCGTGGCTCGTCACCAGCTCCGAGGGCGTGCGCAACCTGCACGAACTGGCCGCCGATCACCTGACTTCCGCCGAAACCGAAGCGCTCAAGCGCGCGCCGGTCGTGACGCCGCACCCCCGTATCGCGGACACGGCGCGGGCACTCGGTTTTGATACGATTACGCTGTCCGGCGCGGGCGACGAACGCATCGTCCGCGCATTCCGAACGTTGGCCGACTCGACCGCTCACGCGGCGCAAGCCGCATCGGCGCCTTCCCGAATGACAGATACCAACGATTCCAGCAAGGCTTCCACGCCCGGCAGCGGCAACGCCGCCGCGCGTCCCGCCGCACCGGCCACGCCCCCCAATCAGCCCTTCACGCCGTTCGAGGCGGTGCCCGCCCGGCGTTCCGGCGGCACCGCCGGCGTGCTGCCGTGGTGCCTCGTGGTGGTGCTCGCCTGCGGCGCCGGCGCGGGCGGCTTCGTGCTGAACCGCAAGATCGAAAAGCTCGACCAGGCCACGCTGGCTCGCCAGAAGGCCGCCGAGGCGGCCACCGCCGACGTGCGCACGCAGTCGGCCCAGGCGCTCGCGCAGGCTCATCAGGTGGACGAGCAGGTCGCGCAGTTCGCGGGCAAGCTCGCCGACGCGCAGGCTCACCAGGAAGCGCTGCAACAGCAATACCAGGATCTGTCGCGCAACCGCGACGCCTGGCTGCTCGATCAGGCCGAGCAAACGTTGCAGGGCGCGAGCCAGCAGTTGCAACTGACCGGCGACACGCAACTCGCGCTGGTGGCGCTGCAGAACGCCGATTCGCAGCTGGCGACCTCGCAGGGCGCGCAGGCGATCGCCGTGCGCAAGGCGATCGCGCAGGACATCGACAAGCTGAAGGCCGCGCCGTCGGTGGACCTGACCGGCCTCGCCATCAAGCTCGACGACGCGATCGGTCGCATCGACGCGCTGCCGCTGTCGGGCGAAGCGCCGATCGCGCGTGCGCAGCCGCGCACCGCGCAGCCGGGCGACGTGGCGAGCGAAGCCGCCGCCACCGGCCAGCCGAGCTGGAAGATCTGGTGGCGCGACATCACGGCCGGCATTGGCGCGCAACTGACGAGCCTCGTGCAGGTGCGCCGCATCGACAACGCCGACGCGATGCTCAATTCGCCCGAACAGGGCTACTTCGTGCGCGAGAACGTCAAGCTGCGGCTGCTGACCGCGCGCCTGTCGCTGCTCGCGCGCAACGAGCCGGCCATGAAGTCGGATCTGCACGCGGCGCAGGCGGCGCTCGCACGCTACTTCGACGCGTCGTCGAAGGACACGCGCACGGTCGAGGATCTGCTCAGGCAGGTCGATGCCGCGTCGCTGGCGGTGGCGGTGCCAAACCTGAACACCAGCCTGTCCGCGATCCAACAGTTCAAGAGCCGGGGGTGACATGACGCTGCGAGGAATCCTCTGGCTGGCCGTGCTGTTCGCGATCGCCGTGGCGCTGGCCACGGTCGACCGCTTCGACGGCGGGCAGGTGCTGATCGTCTATCCGCCGTATCGCGTGGATGTGTCGCTGAACCTGTTCATCGTCGCGATCGTCGTGCTGTTCATCGTGATCTACGCCGTGCTGCGCATCGTGTGCAACATCTGGCGCATGCCGCACCGCGTGGCCGCCTACCGGGCGCGGATGCGCAACGAGAAGGCGCAGGGCTCGCTGCGCGACGCGATCGGCAACCTGTACGCGGGCCGCTTCTCGCGCGCCGAGAAGGCCGCGCGCGACGCGCTGGCCGTCGACGCGAACCAGAACGCCGCCGGCCTGGTCGGCGCCGTGGCCGCGCACCGCATGCACGAGTACGCGCGGCGCGACGAATGGCTGGCCAAGGTCGATGCGAACGAATGGCAGGAAGCGCGGCTGCTGGCCACCGCCGACATGCGCGCCGAGGCACGCGACGCGGAAGGCGCGCTGGCCGCGCTCGCGGAAATGCAGGCCTCGGGCGGCAAGCGCATTCATGCGCAGCAGGTTGCGCTGCGCGCCCAGCAGCAGCTTAAGAACTGGGCCGAGGTGCTGAAGCTCGCCAAGCTGCTCGAAAAGCGCGATGCGCTGCATCCGACCGCCGCGGTGCGCATGCGCCAGCAGGCCGCCGAGCATCTGCTGCGCGATCGCCGCCACGATGCCGACGCGCTGCTCGAAGTCTGGCAATCGCTGTCGGCCCCGGAGCGGCAGTCGCCGCGCCTGGCCGATCTGGCCGCCGAGTTGCTGGTGGCGCTGGAGCGTCAGCCCGAGGCGCGCCGCATCGTCGAGGATGCGCTGGCCCATCATTGGGATGCGCGCCTGCTGCGCCGCTATCCCGATACGGCCGGTGCCGATGCGCTACCGCTGATCCAGAAGGCCGAAGGCTGGAAGCGCGATCATCCCGACGACGCCGATTTGCTCGTCGCGCTGGGCCGGCTCTGCGAGAAGCAGCAGCTGTGGGGCAAGTCGCAGTCGTTCCTCGAAGCAGCGCTCAAGCTGTCCGACAACGACGCGCTGAAGGTGCGCGCGCACCGGGCGCTGGCGCGCCTGTTCGAGAATCTCGGCGACGAGGAAAAGGCCGCGCGCCACTATCGCGAAAGCGCGCTGGCGATGCAGGTCGGCTGACGCGCCGCGCGGCGTTGCCCGGCATCAGGCAAAACGGCAGCCCTCGGGCTGCCGTTTTCGTTTTGGCTCGCGCCGCGCCGGCGCGGTCAGCGATTGACCAGCGCCTTCGGCACCGACAGCGCCAGCAGCGCGCCGAGCACGCAGAACGCCGCCAGCATGAACATGCCCGGGTTGTTGCTGCCGGTGGCCTGCTTGAGCCAGCCGATCAGGTAGGGGCTCAGGAACCCGGCCAGGTTGCCGATCGAATTGACCAGCGCGATGCCGGCCGCGGTCGCGGTGCCGCCGAGGAAGGCGGTCGGCAGGCTCCAGAACAGCGGCAGCGTGGTCAGGATGCCGATCGTCGCGAGCGTCAGGCCGACCATCGCGAGCGCCGTCTGGTTCGCCCAGGCCACCGACAGCAGCAGCCCGAGCGCGCCGAGCGCGGCCGGAATCGCGACGTGCCAGCGGCGCTCGCGGCGGCGATCGGCGCTGCGCGCGATCAGGATCATGCCGACCACGGCCGCCGCATACGGGATCGCCGACAGCAGCCCGATCGTGAACGAATCGGTCACGCCGGTGGATTTGATGATGGTCGGCAGCCAGAAGCCCACGCCGTACAGCCCCATCACGAACGAGAAGTAGATCAGCGCCATCAGCCAGACGCGCGGGCTGGCCAGCACGCGGCCGATCGGCGCGTCGTCCTTGAGCGCATCCTCGGCCTGCACGTTGCGCGACAGCAGCGCCTTCTCCTCGTCGGTCAGCCAGTTCGCGCCGGCGATCCGGTCTTCCAGCCAGATCAGCACCAGCACGCCGACGATGATCGACGGAATGCCTTCGATCAGGAACAGCCACTGCCAGCCGGCCCAGCCGTTCGCGCCGTGGAAGCTCTTCAGGATGTAGCCCGACACCGGGCCGCCGATCACGCCCGACAGCGCGATCGCCGTCATGAAGAAGGTGGTCATGCGTCCGCGCCGGTTAGCCGGATACCAGTACGTCAGATAGAGAATCACGCCGGGGAAGAAACCGGCCTCGGCGATGCCGAGCAAAAAGCGCATCACGTAGAACATCGCGGGCGTGGTGACGAACATCATGGCCGCCGAGATCAGGCCCCACGTGATCATGATCCGCGCGATCCAGACCCGCGCGCCCACGCGGTGCAGGATGATGTTGCTCGGCACCTCGAACAGGAAATAGCCGAAGAAGAAGATCCCGGCGCCGAGCCCGTAGACGGTGTCCGACAGGTTCAGGTCGGTCGCCATCTGCAGCTTGGCGAAGCCGACGTTGACGCGGTCGAGATACGCGACCACGTAGCAGAGCATCAACAGCGGCGCGAGCCGCCAGGTGACCTTGCGATAGGCGGTCGTCTCGAAATCGGACGGCTGGCCGGGGTAGGCCGGAGCGGTGCTTGCCATGAGTGTCGTCTCCTGTGTGCGAGTCGTGCGTCGGATGCGCACTGTGTTGTACGGTTGCTGCGATGCCGCGTTGCGGCGGCACCCGGTTCCGTCGCGCCGGGCTGCCACCGGTTTGGCCGGACTCCTGACGATTCGAAATCCTGCCGGTTTCGGTCGGATGTTGCCGACGGGCCGCTCAGATGCAGCGGTCGCCGTCCACTTCCAGGCACACGCCGGTGATGAATTCCGCTTCGTCGGACGCCAGGTAGAGCGCCGCGTTCGCGATGTCCTGCGGCGTCGAGAGCCGACCGAGCGGGATCGTCGCGAGAAAGCGCTGGCGGTTTTCGGGGGTGTCGGCCACGCCCATGAATTCGGTCATCAGGCCGGTTTCGCCGAGCACCGGGTTGATGCAGTTCACGCGGATGCGGTCGCGGCGCCGAGTTCGGCGGCCAGCGTCTTGCTGGCGGTGATCTTGCCCCTGATTTACGGACACCGGCGGTGTCCCAAACGTAGTTGAAGGTTGAAGGCGGCGGTTCCCGTAGGAATCCGAGAGAATCGGGTTTCCAGGACCAACCTCCCGAATAGGAGAACCGCCGAAATGAAGCCTACCAAGAAACCGAACCGTCGTGCTGATGCTGAGTGTCGTGTTGTTGGTAAACAAGAGCACGAAGCGCTGCGCGCGGGCCTTGCCGAGCAAGCCCAGTTGCTGC
>WNEB01000034.1 GCA_009914575.1 Burkholderia gladioli | reverse complement strand
CCGCGGCGTCGTTGCTTGAAGGGCTGGAGGAGACGTTCACGGTGAACCGCATGGACCTGACGCCGAGTCTGATCCGCAGTCTGGCGACGACGAACCTGATCGAGAATCCGAACGGTGCGGTGCGCCGTGTGAGTGGCCGGGTCCATCGCTATCGCGACGCCGACATGGCGATGCGCTGGGCGGCCACCGGTTTCCTGGAAGCGGAGAAGCGCTTCCGCAAGCTCGGTGGTGCCAACGACCTCTGGATCCTCGCCGTCGCCCTGCATCGATCACTCGAAAAACGCGTTGACCATGATCGGAAGTCTGCCTAATCTATGAAACCCCGCCGTCCCAACCTTCAACTACGAATGGGACACCGCCGCTGGTCGTGCGCCTTGGCCTTGTCCATCAGCGCCGTGAAGCGGTCGAACAGGTAGCCGATGTCGTGCGGGCCGGGCGAGGCTTCCGGGTGGCCCTGGAAGCAGAACGCCGGCTTGTCGGTCAACTCGAAGCCCTGCAGCGTGCCGTCGAACAGCGAGACGTGGGTCGCGCGCGCGTTGGCCGGCAGCGAATCGGCGTCGACCGCGAAACCGTGATTCTGCGAGGTGATCACCACGCGGTCGTCGGCCAGATCCTTGACCGGGTGGTTCGCGCCATGGTGGCCGGTCTTCATCTTCAGCGTCTTGGCGCCGACCGCGAGGCCCATGATCTGGTGGCCGAGGCAGATGCCGAAGGTCGGCACGCCGCGCTCGATGAATTCCTTGGCCGCCGCGATCGCGTAATCGCACGGCTCCGGATCGCCCGGGCCGTTCGACAGGAACACGCCGTCCGGATTCAGCGCGAGCGCGTCGACCGCGCTGACCTGGGCCGGCAGCACCGTCACGTCGCAGCCGCGTTCGGCCAGCATGCGCAGGATGTTGTACTTCACGCCGAAGTCGTACGCGACGACCTTGTAGCGCGGCGCGGCCTGTTCGCCGTAGCCGCCTTCGAGGCGCCATTCGGTCTGCTTCCAGGCGAACGGCTTGTCGGTCGACACGACCTTGGCCAGATCCATGCCGGCCAGGCCCGGGAACGAGCGCGCCAGCTCGATCGCCTTCGCTTCGTCGTTGGAACCGGCCAGGATGCAGCCGCCCTGCGCGCCCTTGTCGCGCAGCACGCGGGTCAGCTTGCGGGTATCGATGCCGGCGATGGCGACCACGCCTTCGGCGCGCAGGTAGGCGTCGAGGGTTTGATCCATGCGGAAGTTCGAGGCGAGCACCGGCAGGTCGCGGATGATCAGGCCGGCTGCGTGAACCTTGGTGGCTTCGACGTCTTCGCGGTTCACGCCGACATTACCGATGTGCGGATAGGTGAGCGTGACGATCTGCCGCGCGTAGCTCGGATCGGTCAGGATTTCCTGATAGCCGGTGATCGCGGTATTGAACACGACTTCGCCGATCGTATGGCCGGTCGCGCCAATCGAATAACCGCGAAACACCGTGCCGTCGGCGAGTGCGAGCAAGGCGGGAGAAAAAGACGGCAACACGGGAGGCTCCTTGGGGGACACCCTTGCTGCCGACCTGTCGACCTGTCGACCTGTCGACCTGGGGCCGGGTCGCCTCTCGGGAGGCGGTCGCCGGCGCTCGCTCGGCTCACCCGCCCGGAAGACGCGCCAGGAACGCGCGCGCTGGCTGAAAGCGCGGGCTGCATTCGGCGGCGTCGCGTGCCGGGCGGCAGGCGGCGGAAGACGGGGATTTGGAGGTAGGCGCTAGGGGGCGGGGTTGAATTGCACAAACCTTCAAATTATAGCGCGAAAACCCGCCTATCTCAAATCTGACTTACCCGGCGTTGTGTGACAAGGGTTTGACAGACGGGCGAAACCCGCGCCCTGCCCCGCCGGGTTCACGGGGCGCCCGATTCGGCGCCGGTTCGGGGCAATACGTACCAGATCGCGCCGGCGATCTGCCCCCCCAGCACGCCCCACGCGGCCAGATGGGCGGCGCGCGGGTAATGCGCCCGCCCTGCGTCGGCCATTGCGACAGCACCGCGCCGACGCCGAGCTGGAAACCGAAGATCAACAGAAAGATCACCAGCGTCAGCGTGGTGTTCGCACGACCGATCAGATACACGGGGAAATGCTCGGCCAGAATCGCGTAGCTGAGGATGCCGATGCCGCCGAACGCGCCATAGGCGGCCCACAGCACCGCGGCCGGCAGCGGCGCGCCGCACATGATCGCGATCTGCGTCAGCACGAAGCAGCCCATGCCGATCCCGCAAAACGCGTAGACCGACACGCCGTGCCGCTCCAGCAGGCGGGCCGCCGCGCCGGTGCCCACGCTGCCGGCCATCATCGCGAGGCCGATCACCGAAACGAGCGCCGCCGCCTGGTGCGGCGCAAAGCCCATCACGTCGCGCATCCAGGCGGCCAACCCACAGCGACTGCATGGCGTAGAACACGCCCTGCGTCACCACCGAGAACGAGGCGATCTTCCAGAACGCCGGGCTGCGGAGGATGTGCCAGGTGCCCTTGAACTGGCTCGCGACGCTGGCCTGACGGTGCGTGCGCGCCGCATCGGGCGCGCCGAGCCAGATCAGCGCGGCCACCGCCACCGTGAAGAGACGGCCAGCGCCGCGCACACGGCGCGCCAGCCCATGAAGCCGAGCGTCCAGGCCAACGGCGAGCCGACCGCCACGCCGCCGAAGCCGCCGACCGCCATCACGAAGCCGTTGACGAGCGGCAGGCGCGCCAGCGCAAACTGTTCGGCGATCGCCTTGAACGCGGCGCCCAGGCATACCGACACCCCCCGCCCCGATCAGCAGCCGGCCGGCCATCATCGCGCCGATGCCGTGCGCCGTGCCGAACACGGCGATACCGGCCGCCGCGAACAGCAGCATGGCGGCCGTCACGCGACGCGGGCCGAAGTGGTCGAGCAGCACGCCAGCCGGAATCTGCGCGCCGGCGAAGCCGAGGAAATACAGGCTCGTCAGCAGGCCCAGATCGGCGGCCGACAACCCGAGGTCGTGCGTGATCAACAGCGCGAAGCCGAGATTGACGCCGCGAAACACGTAGGACACGAAATATCCGAGCGAGAACAGCACGAACACGCGCAGCTTCACGGAAGCCATGAGCACCTCGAAACGACCGACCGCGCCAGCGAACGGCCACGCCAAACGAAAACGCCTTCACCTCGGTGACGGCGTGGGAGCGGGATCATAAACGACGCGCGGGGAATGGGACGAAAGCCCCTCGCGCGCGGCGACCGATTCGCGTTATTTCTTCTTGGTCTTGTGCGAGACGGCCTTGGCGGCGGTCTTGGCGACAGGCTTGCTGCCATGAGCCGACTGCCTGGCCGGCGCACGGCGCACGACCTTGCCGCCCGAATGCAGGCTGGCGCGCTCGATACGGGCACCGCCCGTCGAGGTGGCGATGCGCTCCGGGCCGGGCTCGGCCGGCACCGAACGGCCTACCGGCACATGCAGCACCATCGTCTGGCCCGGCATCACCATGTCGCGGCGCGTGCGGTTCCACGCGTGCAACTGGCCGACCGACACGCCATAGCGGCTGGCGAGCGAAGCCATGGTCTGCTTGCGGCGCACGCGGATCATCATCTTGCGCGTGTCGGGCACGTCCGGCTCCATCGCCAGCGCGCCGTTTTCGGCCACGTCGGCGCTGATGTCCTCGTCGTCGTTGCCGCGCGGCACGACGATGGTCGAACCGGGCTTCAGGCGTATGCCGACCGGAATCTTGTTGACGGCCATCAGCGTGTCGGCATCCACGCCGATCTTCTCGGCGATCGCCGCCGGGCGTGAGCGCTCGGTCACCGTATAGGTGGTCCACGACGACAGCTGGCCGCCGTACGACTTCAGGCCCTTCTCGAACTGCGACGCGTTGTCGAACGGCAGGAGGATCTGGGGCTGCGTCGCGCCGACGATCACCGGCTTGGAAAACGACGGATTCAGCGCCTTGAATTCCTCGAGCGACAGGCCCGAGAGCTGGGCCGCCATCTTGACGTCGATGTCGTGCGACGTGGTGACCGTCACGAAATACGGGTGGTTCGGAATATCGGGCAGCGTCAGGCCGTACTGCCGCGGATTCGCGATGATGTTCTTGACCGCTTGGAGCTTCGGCACGTAGTTGCGCGTCTCGTTCGGCATGCGCAGGCTCTGGTAGTCGGTCGGCAGGCCGGCGGCCTGATTGCGCGCGATCGCACGCTGCACGTTGCCCTCGCCCCAGTTGTAGGCGGCCAGCGCCAGATACCAGTCGCCGAACATGTCATGCAGGCGCGACAGGTAATCAAGCGCCGCGCTGGTCGAGGCCAGCACGTCGCGCCGCTCGTCCTGCCACATGTTCTGCTTGAGGTTGTAAGTGCGGCCAGTGCCGGCGATGAACTGCCACATGCCGACCGCCTTCGCCACCGACAGCGCCTGCGGGTTGTAGGCCGATTCGATGAACGGCAGCAGCGCGAGCTCGGTCGGCATGTTGCGCGCCTCGAGCTCCTCGACGATGTGATAGAGGTACTTCTGCGAGCGTTCGGTCATGCGCTGCACGTAATCGGGACGCTCCGTGTACCAGGTCGTCTGCATGTCGACGAGGTCGCTCTGCAGATCCGGCATCTGGAACCCGCGGCGGATGCGCGCCCACAGATCGGAATCCTTGGTCGTCAGGTCGCCGACCGACTGCTTGTCGACGTCGACGGTTTCCTTCGAGGTGGCGGACTTGCGGAGAAAATCGGAGGCGGCTTGCGGATTGGAAGCGGCGGCTGGGACGTCGGGCCCGGGGCTCGCACAAGCGGCCAACAACAGGACCAACATCGCACTGATCAGAAATCGCATGTAAATCTCGGCTTCCAACGGCTGAAAATTGCAGGCGATAGTAAGGTGGCCAGAGCATCGCGTCAATAAAAACGCCGAAAATGCCGATAAATCCGGTATTTGGGGCGCATTCTCCAGATTCAGCTTGAGCATTGCCCCAGTCGAATCAGGGCTTTTCCGAACGCGGCTACCCGATCATGCGCCGGTTCGCGCCGTCGAAACATTGAGAATTGTTGCGCGCGGGCCGCCGGCCTCGCGAGGCGGCGGCAGCGGCGAAATCAGCGGAAGCGGTTCTTCCACTCGTGCATCAGCGTGAAGGCCGCGAGCCGGTCGACCGGCGCCTCGTGCAATTCGGCTTCGAGCGTCGCGGCGATCGCCGGGCTGTCGGCGCGCAGGAACGGATTGACGGCCCGCTCGTGGGCAATGGTGGTGGGCAGCGTGGGCTCGCCGCGCGCGCGGCGGGCCTGGGCGTCGTCGCGCCAGGCGGCCAGCTCGGCGTTGCCGGGCTCGCAGGCAAGCGCGAAGCGGATGTTCGAGAGCGTGTATTCGTGCGCGCAGTGCACCTGGGTGTCGCCCGGCAGCGCGGCCAGCATCTGCGCCGGCGTGCCCTCGAACAGCCTCCCGCAGCCGCACGAGAACAGGGTGTCGCCGCAAAACAGGTGCGGCGCGCGATTTGCCGCGCCGGCAGCCTGATAAAAGGCGATGTGGCCGCGCGTATGGCCCGGCACGTCGAGCACCGAGAATTCGAGCGCCGGCTTGCCGATCGTCACGCGCGCGCCGCCCGCGAGCGGCACCGTGACCTGCGCGATGCCCTCGCCGGCCGGCCCGTAGACCGGCACCGGGCCGGCCTGCTTCGGGTCGTCGAGCAGCGCGGCGACGCCGCCGACGTGGTCGGCATGATGGTGCGTGAGTAGAATAGCGGCTAGCCGCCAGCCCCGCGCATCGAGATATCGACGCACCGGGTCGGCGTCGCCCGGATCGACGGCGATCGCGTCGCTGCCATCCGACACGAGCCAGATATAGTTGTCATAAAATGCCGGCACCGGCACGTATTCCAGCTCGTTCATGGGCGCGCACTCAATCGATATGTCAGACCGTCCGATTATAGACTGGCCCGCCTGGAGCGCTTCGCCGCCCGGCCGCTACGTGCTCGAGTGGGAACAGACCCAGCTCGACCGCGTGGTTTCCGATGTGTTCGGCTTCCACGCGTTGCAACTGGGCCTGCCCCAGCTCGATTCCCTGCGCGAGAACCGCATGCCCGGCCGCGGACTGGTGCTCGACCCGGCCAGCGGCGCCAGCGCGCCGTTCCGCTTTCCGTGGGCCGGCGACCCGCCCGGCCCGCATCATGCGCCGGTCGGCCGCAGCACCGTCTGGTGCGACCTGCTCGATCTGCCGTTCGAATCGCAGAGCGTCGACCTGATCGTGATGCCGCATACGCTCGAATTCACGGTCGACCCGCACGGCCTGCTGCGCGAGGCCGAGCGCGTGCTGATGCCGGAAGGCCGGCTCGTGATCACCGGCTTCAATTCGCTGAGCCTGTGGGGTGCGCGGCAATCGGTCGGACGCATCGCGAAACGCCCGTTCGTGCCGGCCGCGCGCGATCCGATCGCCTTCATCCGCCTCAAGGATTGGATGAAGCTGCTTGGCTTCGACATCGAGCGCGGCCGCTTCGGCTGCTACCGCCCGCCGCTCGTCACCGACAAGTGGATGTCGCGCTACGCCTTCATGGAGGCGGCCGGAGACCGCTGGTGGCCGATTTTCGGCGCCGTTTACATGGTCACGGTCGTCAAGCGGGTGCGCGAGATGCGCCCGGTCGGCCCGATCCGGGTTCGCAAGCCGGCGCGCGTGCCTGCGCTCGCCCCGGTCGCGACCCCCACCACCCATCAAGAGCATTCATGACGTTGCAATCGATCGACATCTATACCGACGGCGCCTGCAAGGGCAACCCCGGCCCCGGCGGCTGGGGCGCGCTGCTGCGCTTCGGCGACCAGGAAAAGGAACTGTTCGGCGGCGAGCCCGGCACCACCAACAACCGCATGGAACTGCTCGCCGTGATCAAGGCGCTCGAAGCGCTCAAGCGCCGCTGCCACGTGGTCGTGCATACCGATTCGCAATATGTGCAGAAAGGCATCAGCGAATGGATCCACGGCTGGAAGAAAAAAGGCTGGGTGACGGCCTCCAAGACGCCGGTCAAGAACGCCGACCTCTGGAAGCAGCTCGACGCGCTGGTGGCCGGCCACGAGATCGAATGGCGCTGGGTCAAGGGCCACGCCGGGCACGCCGAGAACGAGCGCGCCGATCAGCTGGCCAACCGCGGCGTCGAATCGCTGTCGCAGCGCGCCTGAGCGCAGCCCGGCCCCGCTTCCCTTCCGTCTTTGCCCCTGCCGGCCCGCGCGCCGGCCTCACTGAATCACCGACATGCGCCAGATCATCCTCGACACCGAAACCACCGGCCTGAATGCCCGCACCGGCGACCGCATCATCGAAATCGGCTGCGTGGAAATGCTGAACCGCCGGCTGACCGGCAACAACCTGCATTTCTACGTGAACCCCGAGCGCGACAGCGATCCGGGCGCGCTGGCCGTGCACGGCCTGACCACCGAATTCCTCAGCGACAAGCCGAAGTTCGCCGAGGTGGCCCAGCAGATCTGCGACTTCGTGCGCGGCGCGGAGCTGATCATCCACAACGCGCCGTTCGATATCGGCTTCATCGACGCCGAGTTCGATCGCGTGCACCTGCCGCCGTTGATGAAGCACTGCGACGGCGTGATCGACACGCTGGTGCAGGCCAAGCAGATGTTCCCGGGCAAGCGCAATTCACTCGACGCGCTGTGCGACCGGTTCGGCATCAGCAACGCGCACCGCACGCTGCACGGCGCGCTGCTCGACTCGGAGCTGCTGGCCGAGGTCTATCTGGCGATGACGCGCGGCCAGGAAAGCCTCGTGATCGACATGCTCGGCGATGGCGACGACGAAGGCGGCGCTGGCGGCAGCTCGCGCGTCGCGCTGGCGTCGCTCGCGCTGCCCGTGCTGGCCGCCAGCGAGGACGAACTGGCCGCCCACCAAGCCCAGCTCGACGAACTGGACAAATCGGTCAAGGGCACCTGCGTCTGGCGCACCGAGCCCGAGCCGGCCGCGCCGGCGGCCTGACACCCGGCCCTTCAGCCGCGCGGCTGAAGGGCGATCACCGCCATCCCGGCCAGCGCCAGCGCCAGCGCGGCGCCGGCCGCGTCCCAGCGCGTCAACGGCACGCCGTCGACCACGCGCAGCCAGCCGAGCGCCACCGCGATGTACACGCCGCCGTAGGCGGCATAGGTGCGCCCCGCGGCCGACGGGTGCAGCGTCAGCAACCAGGCGAACAGGGCCAGCGACACGGCCGCGGGCAGCAGCCACCACGCGCTGCGGCCCGCCTTGAGCACCAGCCAGGGCAAATAGCAGCCGACGATTTCGGCAAGCGCGGTGAGCACGAACAATCCGGCGATCTTGATCAGGTCGGGCATGAGTCGGGAAGCGATCCGAAAGCCGCGCTCGGCGACCGATATTGAAGGACAAGAAAACGGGGCGAGACGGTGCGAACGCCCCACGGGAACGGCTGTTGCGACGCTGCCGGCGCCACGCCGGCAGCGGGCGAATTATCGCGCGCGAATCCCCCGCCAGGCGGGGCTTGGCCTGCAATTTGCACGCTCTCCTGCGATCGTGGTACTATAGCGGCTCTTTCAATTATCTATTTCGCTTATTTCGTTTGTGCAACGTGCGTTCGCGGGGCGGCGTTGTTGCATAAATCGAGTGTGAGGATGCAATAGCATCGACGGGCATAATTTCAGCCGATACGAACGGATTGCGGACGAGCGAGGCCCGCCATACGGTTGATGACGCCGACGCGAACGGAGACCTCGGTCGCCTGCGAGTCGATGTGACGCGCCCAGAGACAGTTGCCGGTGAGGGTCTTGAACCGATACATCGCATTCTCGGCAAGCGATCGCCGGTGGTAGTCACTGTCTTGCTTCCATTCTCGACGACCGTCACGGGCAATTGCATCAACCGCGCCATTACGCCACGCCGCACCGGGCATATCCGCTGGCCAATGAACGGCACCCTCGCGTGGCGGAATCGAAGGAATAGCACTGCATGCAGCAATGGCCGCATGGCATGGCTTGGTGTCGTAGGCACCGTCACCGCTGATGAGATCGATTTGTTCTTCTCGTGGAATCTGGTCGAGCAACTTGGCCAGGGCGTCACCGTCAGGCACATTCTGATGCGTCATTAGCGCGGCATGCACTTGACCCGTATTCGCATTGAGCGCGAGATGGACTTTACGCCACGTGCGCCGCTTCGAGTAGCCGTGCTGGCGCACCTTCCATTCACTTTCGCCATAGACCTTCAGACCGGTGCTGTCGACAACTCGATAAATCGGTTCATTGTCATGAAGGATCGGCAGTTCGACATCAAGCGTTTTTTCCCGGCGACAGAGCGTGGTGTAATTCGGCACCGGCAAGCTCGGGAAGGCCAGATCGCGCAGACTTTGGGTGAAACCTTGCAGGGCGCGCAACGTCCGTCGATAGCCGGTCTTCACGCCAAGTAATGCCTGAATCAGCGTATCACCGTATAGAAACGGGCGACCACGTGTGGGTATGGCATCGGGTATCCTGGCAAGGACGGCTTCATCTATCCATATTGTTATGTTCCCCCGGTTGATCAACCCTTCATGATAGGCCACCCAATTCCTGACACGGTAGCGTGCCTTCGGCTCACCTGTCTTGTGTATGTCCTTGCGCATTTTCTGGGCAAAAATTAGGCAGTGACTCTGGAATCTGACTTGATAGGGGGGGTGGCCCCGCGACCGTTGCGCGTAAACGTCAACGGATCTCGCTCGATTTATGCAACAACGCCGATCAGACATGGAATAAGCGTTGGGTTTCGGTTGCCGCCCAAGCGCCGTAAGCATCGGAGGCGATGGCCTGCCACGAGACGATTTCGGGCGTCTCGTAGGGATGATGGGACGCGATAAAGCGCTCGAGTTCGAGCGAGCGCTGGGTGCTCGTCTTGAACAACAACTGGATCTCCTCCGTGGATTCGACCTTGCCCTGCCAGTGGTAGTTCGAGCGGATCGTGCCGAGTTCCGAAACGCACGCCGCGAGTCGCCCGCTCAGCGCGCCGTCGGCGAGCAGGCGGGCCGTAGCCGAATCAGGTACAGTCGTCATCATCAGAACGATTTCCATTAACATTTCCTATTTCCTGCTGGGACTTGCCGAAACGCTAGGCGTTTTTGCATAAACCGAGCGTAAAGATGCAATGGCATCGACGGGCATAATTTTAGGCGATACGAACGAATTGCAGACGAGTGAAGTCCACCATGCGGTTGATTACATTGACTCGCAGGCGACCGAGGTCGCTTGCGAGTCAATGTAACACGCCCAGAGAGAGTGGCCGATGAGGGTCTTGAACCGATACATCGCATTTTCGGCAAGCGATCGCCGGTGGTAGCCACTGTCTTGCTTCCATTCTCAACGACTGTCACGGGCAATTGCATCAACCACACCATTACGCCACGCCGCATCGGGCATATCCGCTGGCCAATGAGCGGCACCCTCGCGTGGCGGAATCGAAGGAATAGCACTGCGTGCAGCAATGGCCGCATAGCATGGCTTAGTATCGTAGGCACCGTCACCGCCGATGACATCGATTTGTTCTTCGCGTGGAATCTGGTCGAGCAACTTGGCCAGAGCGTTACCGTCAGCCACATTCTGATTCGTCATTAGCGCGGCATGCACTTGACCTGTATTCGCGTTGAGCGCGAGATGGACTTTACGCCACGTGCGCCGCTTCGAGTAGCCGTGCTGGCGCACCTTCCATTCACC
>WNEB01000033.1 GCA_009914575.1 Burkholderia gladioli | reverse complement strand
GTTTGACTACATTGAGGTTGACTACAATCGGATCCGGCTGCACTCGACCCTGGGCTACCTCAGCCCAGAGCAGTACGAGCTGGCCAATGTCGCTTAGATAGGTGTCCGTAAATCAGGGGCAAGATCACCGAGATCTCCGTTCGCGTCGGCGTCATCAACCGTATGGCGGACCTCGCTCGTCCGCAATACGTTCGTATCGCCTGAAATTATGCCCGTCGATACTATCGCATCCTCACACTAGATTTATGCAACAACGCCGATCGTTACCCGAATCCGCGGGGGCTGCCGCCGGGCGTTCCCTATACTCGTGCCGTTTATTCCCGATCGCGGGCGCATGCGGCCCGCCACGACGATGGCTTTCACTCCTTACGATTCCCTGCGCGCATTGCATCGTTCTCCTCTGCGTTTGCGCTTGAAGCCGCGGATGGCGCGCGCCGCCTGGCTGCTGCCCGTGGCCCTGGCGCTGCCGTCGAGCGCGAGTTTCGCGGCCGGCCTGTACGACGGCAACGATCAATATGTGGGCAGCGGCCAGGGTGCATATGGGCAGCCAGCCCGGCTATGCGCCGGCGCAGCAGGGCGATTCCAATCGGGACGACGACGGCGCCCCCGCGTATCCGCCCGTCAGCGCGCCGCCGCAAGCGCAGCCCGCCCAGCCGGGTTACCCGCAGCGCGGGGCCGACGCGCCGGGCTACGTGCCGCCGCCGTACGGCCAGACGAATCCGTTGTACGCGCAACCGAATGCGCAGCCGTATCAGCCGCAACCCTATCAGGCGCAGCCGAGCGCACCGCAATATGGCCAGCCCGGCTACGGCGGCGCGCAACCGGCGCCGCACATGAACGGACAGGGGGGCTATCCGCCGCCCGACGCGGCGCCGCCCGACGATTCGGACGACGACGGCCCGCAGCCGGGCCAACCCGGTTACGCGCCGCAGACCGGTCAGCCCGGTTATGGCAACCAGCCGGGCTACGGCAACGGCAACTAACCGGGCTATCCGGGCCAGCCCGGCAACGCGGCGCCGTCCGCCTATCCGCCGCCGAGCCCGCCGCCCGGTTACGGGCAGCCCGACGATCCGTCCGGCCAGCCGCCGTATCCGCAACCCGGCGTGCAGCCCTACGGCGCGCAACCGTCGCAGCCGGGCTATGGCCAGCCGTCGTATGCGCAGCCCGGTTACGGCGCGCAATACGGCACCGTCGCGGCGATCCGCCCGATCGGCGGCGGCACCAGCCCGTCGGGCGTGGCGGGCACGGTGGTCGGCGCGCTCGTGGGCGGCGTGCTGGGCAATCAGATCGGGCATGGTCGCGGCCGCGGCGCGGCCACCGTGATCTGCGCGCTGGGCGGCGCGGCGGTCGGCAATCAGGTGGGGCAGCAGATGAACGCGTCGTCCGGCTACCGGATCGACGTGCAGCTCTCGGACGGCACGATGCGCGGCTTCGACGTGCCCGGCGCGGGCGACTGGCAACCCGGCGACCGCGTGCGGATCGATGCCGGAAACCGGTTGTCGCGGTATTGAGCACTTGAGGAACGCGGCCGGCGCGCGCGGGTTCATTGCGCCGCTTTAGTCGGCTTTAGTCCGCTTGGCCTTGGCCTGCCGGCTCGTCCGTTTCGCTTGATTGAGCGCGACGGCCGCCCGGATCAGCGCGACGAACGCGGCGTCGTCCACCGTCTCGCCTTCGCGGATGTCGATCGCGCGCCGCACCTTGCCCCGTCCAGGCTCGCGTTGAACAGCCCGGCCGGATCGGCCAGCGCCGCGCCCTGGGCGAACGTCAGCTTGACCACCGCCTTGTACGATTCGCCCGTGCACAGGATGCCGTCGAGCGACCACACCGGCGTGCCGCGCCACTTCCATTCCTCGACGACACCCGGCGCGGCCTGGCGGATCAGCGCGCGCATGCGGGCCAGCACGTCGCCGCGCCAGTCGCCGAGTTCGGCGATGCGGGCGTCGATCTCTTCACCGGCGGCGGGAGCCTTCGTGGCCATGTTCGGTTCCTTGAGCGTGTCGCGTCAGATGTACCACTGCGCCGCCACGTCCTGCACGCGCTGGCGCATCACGTCGCATTCGCGCGCGATCTTGTCGTTGATCGACACGAAGCCCGACAACTGCGCGGGCACCTCGCCGTCGGTCGGGGCGCCGACGGCCGGCAGCGGCTGCAGGCGCGCCAGCGTGCCGAATTTGAGCGCGCGGCTCGGCCCGATCAGCAGGCCGTGGATGCGGCGGTTCAGCGGGCGCTGCGCCGTCTGCACGTAATGGCGGCCGGCCACGTCGCCGTCGGCGGGCTGCACGCTCGCCAGCATTTCGAGCGAGCTGATCACGAGCCGCAGCGAGCGCTGGATCGCGTCGAGCTGCGCCATCGTGATGTCGGTTTCCTTCGACACCCACGGCATTAGCGAGCGCATCTGCACCAGCAGCGCGTTCAGCGCGGCCATCTCCTTCAGGTGCGCGGTGTCGCTGACGATCCGCGCATGCACCACCGCGCAGGCGCGCAGCGAATCGGCAAGCTTGTAGCGCCACGAATAGGTGGCGTACAGCGGCAGCGCGAACGAGAACGCCAGCGCGATGCCGATCCCGACGATCACGTTCACGGCGCGCCACAGCCCGTCGACGATCTCGTTGTCGCCGTGCCCGGCCACGATCAGGATCGTGATCGCCGACAGCAGCGCGACATAGCCGGCCTTGCCGATCGCGTAGTAGGCGCAGAGCCCGCACAGCACGCTCATCACCAGGTACGTGACGATCGACACATGCAGCGTGGATTGCAGCACGATCAGCGCCAGCCCGGCCACGGCGCCGATGGTGGTGCCGAGCGCGCGCTCGACCGCCTTCTTGCGGATGTTGCCGTGATGCTGAAGCCCGCCGATCACGATCAGCACCGTGATCGACGACCATTCGCCGTGCGGTATATTGAGCCCGGTGGACAGTGCGATCGACACCAGCACGCTGAGCGCGACGCGCGCCGCGTGGATCAGCTTCGCGTGCCGGTAACGGCGATAGGGATCGAGCAGCGGGCGGAACAGCGCGCGCAGGGCGGCGGGCAGACGGAGCGGCGGAGATGCGGTCATGACGGGCAACGTGAAGGCAGGGCGCTCGCGTGGAAGGTCGCGATGGGCGCGCCGCGGCTGCCGACCGCGCGCATCGCACGTTCGGACGATTCTAATTAATGGATCGGCCCGGCCGCGCCTCCCCGTATTAACGCGACGCACCGCAACAAAGCAAAACGGACGCCGAGGCGTCCGTTTTGCGTCATGCCGTCGAACCGGCGAAGCGGCGCATCAACGCGTCAGCGCGCTGAAGCCTTCGAGCAGGCGATCCATGTCGGTCGGCGCGATCGCGCCCATCGTCGACACGCGGAACAGCGAGGCCGACAGCCCGCCCTGGCCCGCGTAGATCACGAAGCCGCGCGCCTTGAGGCCGTCGTGCAGCGTGTCGTAGCCGACCCCGGCTGGCAGCGTGTAGGCGCGCAGCACCGCCGACGATTCGCCGTCGGGCAGCACCAGCGACATGCCGCGCGCGGCCAGGCCGTCGCGCACCTGATCGGCAAGCGCCTTGTAGCGGGCGTGACGCGCCTGCCAGCCGCCTTCGTCCTCGAACTCGCGCAGCGCCTCGACCAGCGCGTAATACGCGTGCACCGACGGCGTGAACGGCGTGTTGCGCTGCGCCTGCAGCTTGGCGAGCCGACCGAGATCGAGGTAATAGGTGCGGCTCGCGGCGCGCGCCAGCGCCGCGTTGCGCACGATCACGAACGCCGCGCCGGGCACGCCGTGCAGGCACTTGTTGGCGGTAGCGGCCACGGCGTCGGTCACGCCGTCGGCGAAATCGAGCGCCTCGGCGCCGAAGCTGCTGACGCCGTCCACCAGCAGGCGCGCGCCGTGCCGGCGGCACAGCTCGGCGATCGGGCCGAGCGCGTTCAGGCGGCCGGTGGTGGTTTCGTGATGGATCACGGCCACGTGCGTGATGGCGCGATCGGCGGCCAGCGCGGCCTCGATGCGACCGAGATCGGGCGCGTCCATCCACTCGTGCTTGAGCGCCTCGTGGGCGATCCGGTATTGCTTCGCGATCTGCGCGATGCGGTCGCCGTACACGCCGTTCTCGATCACGAGCAGCTTGCCGTCCTCGGGCGCCAGCGCGGCGATCATGCTTTCGACCGCGGCGGTGCCGGAGCCCGTCATCAGCACGGCCTGCCATTCGGCCGGGTCGAGATCGTAGGCGGCGACGAGGCGCGTGCGCGCTTCGTCCTGCAGGTCGAAGAACTCGCTTTCGCGATGGCAGAGATCGGTTTGCAGCAGGCTCCGGCGCACGCGCTCGGTCAGCGTGACCGGGCCGGGATTGAGCAACAGCATCATTGGGCTCCCGCGCCGATGTGGCGCATCAGACGTTCCTTCACTTCGACCGGCGTCACGGTCGGGCGCGGCAGCCCGTCGGGCACGCCGGTGCGGATCTTGACGCAGGCGAAGCGCGCGCCATCGGCCGGCTCGGCGAACAGCGCGTCGATCGCTTCCAGGCCGCCTTCGCGCGCCGACGCGTAACCGCAGGCCGCGGCCACGGCCGCGAACGACACGCACGGCGAGACGGTGGACTGGCCGCCCGTCGATTCGTGCGCGCCGTTGTCGAGCAGCAGGTGGATCAGGTTCTTCGGGCCGTAGGCGCCGAGCGTGGCGAACGCGCCCATGCGCATCAGCGCGGCGCCGTCGCCGTCGACGGCCACCACGGCGAGGTCGGGGCGCGCCAGCGCGAGGCCGAGCGCGAGCGTCGTCACGCAGCCCATCGAGCCGACCATGTATAGCTGGTTGGCGCGGTCGTCGAGCGCATACAGCTCGCGCCCGCAGAAGCCGGTCGAGGCCAGCACCACGGCCGAATCGAGCGGCGTGCGCGCGATCACGACCGCGAGCGCGTCATGGCGCGACGGCAGCTCGGCCGTTGCGCCGGCTGCGGCCGCCGGCACGACGTGCGGGCGCGGCGCGGGCATCGGCGCATCCTTGAGCGGATAGGCGGCCACGCTGCCCTTCTGCATCACCAGCGCGTAGGGCCGACCGGTTTCGTCCATGTGCGCGATCGCGCGGTCGAGCGCCGGGCCGATCTGCTCGGCCTCGGTCGGGAACAGCTCCCACGGGATCTCCATGGTGTCGAGCATCTGCGGCGTGATCGGCCCCATCAGCGCGTGCTGCGGCTCGTCGTGCTCGCCGGGCTTGCCGCGCCAGGTGACGATCAGCAGCTGCGGCAGCTTGAAGGTCCAGGTCAGCGAGGTCAGCGGGCTGACCGCGTTGCCGAGGCCGGAATTCTGCATCATCGCGATGCTGCGCCGGCCGCCCAGCGTGGCGCCGGCCGCGAGCGCGACGGCGTCGCCCTCGTTGGCCGCCGACACGTAGTGCAGCGACGGATCCTGCAGGACGTAATTGATGAACGGCGTCAGATACGAGCAGGGCACACCCGCGTACGAATCGAAACCGCGCGCGCGCGCGGTTTCGACGAACTGGGCTGCCTCGATCATTGCGCGTCCCGGGCGGCGGCGCCGTTCGCGAGCGGCGTCTGGCCGTGCGCGAAATCGCCGGCGCGACGGAATTCGTCGAGGTCGTTCACGCCGCGCCAGTGGCCGTGCACGTATTGCACCGCGATCTTCTCGCCGGCGTCGACGAGCGCGTTGAGCAGCGCCGGAATGTCGAACTGGTCGAAATCGGGGCGCGCCTGCAGCGTGGCCACGGCGGCCTTAAGGCGTTCGACGCCCGCGCCGCGCACGTTCAGCAGGCCGACCCAGCGGCCGTGCGGCGCGCCGTTGCCGGCGTCGCTCGCCACGCGCTGCAGCGTGACCTTCTGGCCGAACAGGCCGCGGTCGTCGGCCGACGAGCACAGCGCGAAGTCGCGCACGCTCTGGTTGGTCGAATCGGTCAGCGAGGAATCCACCACCACGGTGAATTCGGCGTCGCTTTCGGCCAGGTCGCGCACGATGTAGCTGCGGAACAGCAGATCGCCGTACGAGACGATCGTGTCGCCCTTGACCTTGCCCAGCGCGCAGGCCAGCAAGCTCAGCTCGCCGGTTTCGGCGTGGCGCTCGTTGACGACCAGCTTGATGCCGGCCGAGTCGATCGCGTCGGCGCGATAGCCGCCCACCACCGTGATGTCGTTGACGCCTTCCTTCTTGAAGCCGTCGACGATCCAGCGCAGCAGCGGCTTGCCGGCGACCGGCAGCATGACCTTCGGCCGGTCTTCGGTGACGGCTTCCAGGCCCTTGCCGCGGCTCGCCGCCAGCACGATGGCCGAGTTCGACGAACGCGACGACGACAGGTAGATGCGCTCGGCCGACGAATATTCGTCGGCGTCCTGCAGGCGGAAGATCTCGTTGACGGTGACCACGCGGTCCTCGACGTTGACGAGCGTTTCGTTCTCGAAGATGTCGCGCGCGGTGGCCTGCATCGCGGCAGCCGACGAGCGGACCAGATGGTTCGCCCAGATCACGGTGCTGATGCCGGCCTGGCGGAACACGTCGGTCGGCGTGCTGTAGTACTTGGTCGGCACGATCACGATCGGCGCGCGGTTGTTCCACTGGCGCGCGAATTCGAGGATCTCGTCCGGGCGCGACAGCTTGCTGTGCATCAGGATCGCGTCGGCGCCGGCGTCGGCGTAGGCGTGCGCGCGGCGCAGCGCCTCGTCCATGCCCCAGCCCGCGATCAGCGCTTCCACGCGCGCCACGATCGAGAAGTTGGAATCCGTCTGCGAATCCTTGCCGGCCTTGATCTTACCCGCGAACTCGTCGATTTCGGCGAGCGGCTGGCGTTCGCCGTCGATGAAGCTGTTCGTCTTGGGGAATTGCTTGTCCTCGATGCAGACGCCGGCGATGCCGCGCTGTTCGAGCTTGCGCACGAGGCGGCGCATGTTGTTGAAGTTGCCGTAGCCGGTGTCGCCGTCGAGCAGGATCGGCAGATCGCTGGCGTCGGCCATGAATTCGAGCACGTCGACCACCTGGGTCCAGCTCGCTTCGTTGTTGTCGCGCACGCCGAGCGCGGCCGAGATCGACAGGCCCGAGCCCCAGATGCCCTTGAAGCCGGCTTCGCGCACGATGCGCGCGGACAGGCCGTTGTGCGCTTCCATCAGGAATTCGAGCTGGTTGCTCGTCAGCATGCGGCGCAGCCGCGCGGCGCGGGATTCGGTGAAGTTGTTCGGTTCGCGTGCGTTCATCGTGCGGCTCCTACGGTATTGCGCTGAATCAGCGGGAGAACTTCGTCAGCCGCGCGGGCGACGTCGTTCGGGAAATCGATTTCGATCCACGGGGCGCCGGTCACGTCGGCGACGTCGAACGTGCGGTCGCCTTCGAGCAGCAGGTCGCGCACGGCTTCCTCGTGGGGCAGGTTGGCCCGGCCCGAGTCCACGTAGCCGGCGACGATCTTGGCGAGACGCCGGGCCGTGCCTTCGCTGAAGCGGAAGAAGCCGACCGATTCGCCGATGGTGTCGTATTGCAGATCGACGGCGAGCTGCTTGCGCAGTTCGACGGGCACGCCGTCCTTCACGCAGAGCTTGACCGGTTCGTCGCCGGCCTCGAAATCGCGGTCGATCAGCAGGCGGTCGACCGCCTGCTCGGGGTTGGCGACCAGCGCCTGAATGATGCTGTCGTCGTACAGCACGTCGGCGTCCATCAGCAGCACGTCGCCGCCGCGCGTGAGCGCGTCGGCGGCGGTGTGGACGGTCAGCACGCTGCCGAGATCGAAGCGGGGGTTCAGGACAATTTCGGCCTTGCGCCCGAGGCGGGCCAGTTCGGCTTCGACCTTTTCGTGCTGGAAGCCGAGCGCGAGGACGATTTCCGTCACGCCGAGCGATTCGAGCAGGCGCAGGTGGCGCTCGAGCAGCGACACGTCGTCGAAGCGCAGCAGGCACTTCGGATACTGTGCTTCGGGAGGCAGTTGCAGGCGCAGGCCGAGGCCCGCGGCCAGGATGATGGCTCGCATTGAATACTCCACGCTATGTAATGGTTACTTGGCCGGATGCGGTCCGACCGAGGGTTCGCCCGCCAGGCACGGCGCGGGCTGGCCCTAGTCCGCGAGCTGCGGCGCACGGCGCCGCAGCCAGTTTCTTTCGCTGAAATGCAGATACAGAATGCCGGGCAGGCCGAGCGCGAGCTCGCGCTCGCGCTTGGCCTGCGACAGCGCGAGCGCCGCGTCCGGCGGCAGCCCGACGAGCGGTGCCAGCAGCAGATAGCCGCCTTCCTGCGCGCCGAGCGAACCGGGAATCATGAACGCCGCGCCGCGGATCGCCTGGCCGACGCTTTCGAGCAGCAGCGCATCGACCCAGCTGACCGGATGGCCGAGGAAGTGCAGCGCGAGCCACACTTCGCCGGTGCCGAGCAGCCAGCCGCCGAAGCTGTACCAGAACGTGGCGATCACGCGGTTGCGCGTGCCGTACAGCTCGCCGACGGCCGCGTCGATCGCGTCGGCGCGCGCGGCCAGCGACGGCCAGTCGCGCGGGCCGAGCGCCTTCGACACCATCCGCAGGCCCCGGCCGAACAGGCCGCGCCGCTGCGCCAGATAGAAGCCGAACGCGCAGGCGCCGAGCAGGGCGGTGGCGATCAGGGCCGGCGTGCGCAGGTGCGTGGCCGCCGCGCTGTTCGCGCCGAAGCTGAACACGGCGATGCCGCCGAGCGCGAACAGGATTTGCGCGAGCGCCTGCATGGCGGTGCTGACGGTGACGGCCGCCGCCGCGCGCGGTATCGGCACGCCCTTTTGCGACAGGTAGCGCGCCATCAGCACCGGGCCGCCGATCTGGCCGACCGGCAGCAGGCTGTTGACCGATTCGAGCACCCAGCGCGCGAACAGCGTCTCGCGCGTCGACACGCCCGGCGTGCCGCGCGGGAACATCACGGCGATCGCGCGCGCATCGACCACCAGCGGGATCAGGTGGAACGCGGCGACCAGCAGCAGCCCACAGCCGGCCGTGGCCAGCGTGGAGACCACAGCGCCGAAGCCCTGCCAGGACAGCAGGGCGATGAACAGTGCCGTCCCGATGGACAGCAGGACGATTCCGGCGCGCGTCATTTCTGGGCGGGGCGCCGCGTGGCGAGCTGCTTGAAGACCTGGCGGAAGCCGAAATACGCGATCGCGTCCTTCATGTTCGAGATGAAGCGCTTCCACGGGCGCATGCCCGGGTCGGTCACGTATTCGAACGTCAGCGACACGCGGATCTCGTTTTCGCCCATCGGCGAGATGCGGCGGCGCAGCTTGTCGCCGTCGAACAGCACGATGCCGCCGTCGGGGATCTGCGTGGTGCCGGGCTCGTCGGCCACGACCGGGTTGCGCGTATGCAGTTCGTAGTCGAGGCGGCAGGTCGATTCGTCGATCACGCCGATCAGCAGCGTGTAGCGGCGGCCGTCGTAGTAGGACGTGTCGTAGTGCCAGCCGATGTGGTCGCCCGGCTTCGTGTAGTAGTAGAGCGCGTAGCCGTGCGGATCGTCGGCGGGCGACACCTGCAGCGTGTCGCCGGTCAGCTTTTCGAGGAACGCGATCAGCGCCGGCGAACGATACAGCTCGGCGATGAACGGCGCTTTCTCGTCGATCGTGTGGCGGCTGACGCTGCCGCCCTGCTTGTGGCCGGGCAGGTAGTTCCGGTTGACGTCGGGCAGCAGCGCGCGCGAGGTCGGCCAGGCGCTGCGAGGCGTCGGGCGGCAGGAACGATTTCAGATGGATGAACGCGCCCTGGCGGTCGAATTCGCGATGCAGATGATCGGTATCGAGCGCGGCGGCGGCGCCGGAGACGGCGCGGTCGGCGCTGCCGGACGCGGCGTGGCCGGTGGCCGGGGCGCTGGCGCGCGGTTCGAATCCGGCTTCTGTCTGGGTACTCATGGAATGGTCAGGCCTTCGGGGTGTCGGCGGCCGGCACGGCGCCGCGGCGCACGACGCGCCAGTAATCGATCACGACCCAGGCCGCGAACACGGGCGCGCCGATCGCTGCGGCCAGGACGAACCGCTCGACGCCGTCGAGCAGCGTGACGATGGGCAGCAGGTACAGCACGTCTTCGGTTTCGAAGCCGCAGATCGAGGCCTGCTTGGTGCCGGCCTTGCCGGCGAACGATTCGATGCGCATGCGCAGGAAGAAGATCAGCGCCACGACCGCGCCGGCCACCGTGCCGAGCAGCACCGGCGACGCGAACATGTGGCCGCCTTGCGCCACCACGCCCGCGCCCATGCAGACGAACAGCGCGACGGTGATCACCGCGTCGCTGGCGAGATCGTAGAAGTGGCCGATCTTGCTGGTCTTGCCGCTGATGCGGGCCAGTTCGCCGTCGGTGTGATCGACGAAGTTCGACAGCACGATCAGGAACGCGCCGGCGTTGATCCAGCCGAAGCCGCCCTGGGCGAGGCAGACAGCCCCCGCGAGGCCGATCAGCAGGCGCAGCGTGGTCAGGTGGTTCGGGGCGGCGGGCGTGTCGACGAGCGGCGTGACGAGCCTGCGCGCGAGCCGCGCATCCCACGTGCGGGGAGGCGGCGGCGCGATGAATTTTCTTTGGTCCATCGGCGGAATATATACGGGGCGGCCTCAAATCTGAAGTGCAACACCTTCGCCAACCGGTAAAGTCCGCGAATGGCAAAGATAACGTACCAACAACTGCAACCTGAAGAACGTATGCGAATCGATTTCTGGCGGGACGAGCGATTGAGCTCCCCCTCGACGTTGAGTCGCGAACTGGCCCGCAACACGCAGACCAACGGCCTGTACTGCCCACGTGTCGCCCAAGCGGCTCGCATCGCCCGACGGCAAGCCGCCCGGCCGCCGTTGAAGCTCGC
>WNEB01000032.1 GCA_009914575.1 Burkholderia gladioli | reverse complement strand
TGACCGTGGTAGCCAATACTGCTCGCGCGAGCACCGCGCCCTGTTGGAGCAATACGCTTTGATCGCCAGCATGAGTGCCAGAGGCAACTGCTACGACAACGCAGCAATGGAGAGTTGGAACCACAGTCTGAAGGTCGAGGCCATCCATGGTGAACACCTCGCCACACGGGAGCAGGCCAAGGCTCATGTGTTTGACTACATTGAGGTTGACTACAATCGGATCCGGCTGCACTCGACCCTGGGCTGCCTCAGCCCAGAGCAGTACGAGCTGGCCAATGTCGCTTAGATAGGTGTCCGTAACCGTAAATCAGGGGCAAGATCACGCGCTCGGTGCCGGTGCGCGTGAACACCGCCTGCTGCGAGACGAATTCGCGCTCGGTGCCTTCGAACATCGTGCCGCCCACCGACGAATATTCGCCTTCTGTGTTCTCGCGCACGATCATGAAATCGATGTCGCCGGGCTTGCGGTTCGCGAGCGGGCTCGGCACGCCGTCGAACAGGCGCGCCGGGCGCAGGTTGATGTACTTGGTCGAATTCGCGGCGGAACTTCAGCAGAGAGCCCCACAGCGAGATGTGGTCGGGCACCGTGTCGGGCCAGCCCACCGCGCCGAACAGCAGCGCATCCATGCCCGACAGCTGGGCCTTCCAGTCGTCCGGCATCATCTGGCCGTGCTGCGCGTAGTAATCGCAGCTCGCCCAGTCGATATGGTTGGCCTCGAAACGGATCCCGAACCGCTTGGTGACGGCATCCAGCTCCCGGATGCCTTCCGGCATGACTTCGCGGTCGATGCCGTCGCCCGGAATCACCGCAATCTTGTAGACCTTCTCGCTCATCGCCAGCGCTCCTCGTCCTGATGGTTCGCAGCCCGATGCAATCGGGCGAAAAGTGCGCGGCAACTGGCCGTGTCGCGCACCGCATGCCTGCATTCTATTGATTCCGTTAAGGATTAGAATCGAGTTCCGGTTAAACGACCTTACACACTTCGTGAATAATCCCGTGACCAAGGCGCCCAATCTCGACGACCTGCGCGTGTTCAGCGTGGTCGTGCGCGTCGCGAGCTTCAGCGCGGCGACCGAGCAGCTGGGCGTGTCGCCCGCCTATGTCAGCAAGCGCATCGCGCTGCTCGAAACCCAGCTCGGCACGTGGCTGCTGCACCGCTCCACGCGGCGCGTGGCCGTGACCGATTCGGGCGAGCGCGTGGCGGCCTGGGCCGAGAAGATTCTCGACGATGTCGATCATCTGGTCGAGGATGTCTCGATCACGCGCACGGTGCCGCGCGGCACCGTGCGCATGTCGAGCAGCTTCGGCTTCGGGCGGCACGTGCTGGCGCCGGCGCTGCTCGATTTCAGCGAGCGCTATCCGCAGATCAATGTGCGGCTCGATCTGTTCGACCGGCTCGTCGACGTGGCCGCCGAACGCTTCGATCTCGACGTGCGGATCGGCGACGAGATCGCCGAGCACCTGATCGCGAAGCGGCTCGCGTCGAGCTATCGCGTGCTGTGCGCCTCGCCCGAGTATCTGGCGCGCCACGGCGCGCCGCGTCAGATCGCCGATCTCGGCGCGCATCAGTGCCTGGCGATCAAGGAGCGCGATCACCCGTTCGGCGTGTGGCGGCTCACCCAGCGCGGCGAGACGAGTTCGGTGAAGGTGGGGCGGCGCGCTATCGACCAATCACGGCGAAGTGGCCGTGCAATCGGCGCTGGCCGGGCGCGGCATCGTGCTGCGTTCGATCTGGGAAGCCGGGCCGCTGCTCGACAGCGGCGCGCTAAAGCGCGTGCTGCCCGACGGCACGCAGCCGGCCAACGTGTGGGCGGCATATCCGGCGCGGCTGGCAACGTCGGCGAAGGTGCGCGTGTGCGTCGATTTCCTGACGGAAGCGTTCGCGAGCTGGAGCGCCGAGGCCTGACGCCGCGCGGCGAACGCATTGCATCGGCGAGGCGTGCGGTGATGAAGCCCCCGATAAACACGTCACCATTGCGTTTCACCGCAGTGTCGATACGGATTGGCTTCACGCCGTGCCGCGCACGAATGGGCTTGCCGACCGCCGGCCATGATTGCCACCGATCCCCGTGCGCACAGGCGCCATTCGCTGCAGGCGAACGCAACGGTGATACTTTTCGGGAGCCGGCCCGCATCGGCGTCGTGGAGTGCGTCAGCGTGTGCGCACCGGCTCACCGCAGCGTGTGCGATGCGCTTGCCCGGCAAGGAAATTTCTCTGTGAAGCCCGTCTGGCGGGCGTTGGCGCACGATGCCGCACAGTGGGCCGTGCGATGCGTGCCAGGAAAACGGTGAGCGCACTCACCGTTGCGCGCGCACGCAATTCGCCGCACAGGCGCGAAAGGTGAGGTTTTTCGGGATCTGGGAAAACTGTGCCGTCAGGCGTGCGGATGGCTCGTGTCGTGCGCCTGTTGCAGGCGCTCGCGGCTCTTGCTCAGATGCACGCGCATCGCCGCGCGCGCGTCGTCCGGATCCTGCCGCTCGATCGCGTGATAGATCCAGCGATGCTCGTCGAGCACGCTGCGCAGCCGGTCGATCTGATCGAGTTCGGCGATCTCCGCACTGCCGAGCCGCGTGCGCGGGCTGACCGAACGGCCAAGCTGGCTCAATACGTCGACGAAATAGCGGTTGCCGCTCGCCTGCGCGTATGCAGATGGAATTCGATGTCGTGCGCGAGCGTGTCGGTGCTGCCGCGTTCGAGTTCGGCGTCGAAGCGCTCGAGCGCGAGCTGCATCTGCCGCAGGTTCTGATCGGTGCGCCGCTTCGCGGCCAGCGCCGCCGACGCCGCTTCCACGTCCATCCGGAATTCGATCACCGCCATCGCGTCGAGCATGTTCGACAGGTCGGCGGCGGGCAGCCGCATCGGCGCGTCGTTCTGCGGCGCCAGCACGAAGGTGCCCACGCCGTGCCGCGTTTCGACGATGCGCGCGGCCTGCAGGCGCGAGATCGCCTCGCGGATCACCGAGCGGCTCACCGAGAGCTGTTTCATCATCGCGACCTCGGTCGTCAGCCGGTCGCCCGGGCGCAACGCGCCGCGGCGGATTTCTTCGGACAGGGAGGCGACGACCTTCTCGGACAGGCTGCTCATGGATGGATGCGGGCGGAAGCGGTGCGGAAACGGGTTGGGGAAAACGGGACGGATCTGCCGTGTCATCGGATGTCCGGAATCCCGGCATCATAGCCGCAAACCTCGGCGATGAGGCCGTTACCGGCCGATTCGGCGGCAGATATGGGGAAATCACGGACAGATCGGCGCCGTTGAAGCGCCCGCCGCCTTGCTCGATCTCATCGGACAACTTCCGGTTTTGTTGTCAGACGAGGTCAGGCAATATGTCAAAATTTCATGTTGTCTGATGTCCTAGCATGACGTTTGGCAGGCGCCTGTCATCGTCGCGAAAGCGTCCTGTGATACGCTTTGGCACTGAGTCGAGCCGCTTCAGGGTTAACGCCGCTAACGAATGAACAGGTTGTCCGACGACAATGTTGTCGGACAACGTATCACAGCAAATCGCCCAAGTGCGACGAACGGTGTTGCGTCCTGTCGTTCAGGCCGGTGACGGCCGATTCAGGAGACATCGTTGACAGCAGCTCTCGGTACGGCAGCGGCCCCGCTCGATTCGGCGGTCGCGAAGGTAATGCGGCATGTGATGCCGCTGTTTATGATCATGTTCATCGCGAACTACATCGATCGCGTGAACATCGGGTTCGTCAATTCGCACATGCATGCCGATCTCGGCATCGGCGCCGCGGCCTACGGGTTCGGCAGCGGGTTGTTCTTCGTCGGCTACGCGCTGTTAGAGGTGCCGTCGAACCTGTTGATGCAGAAGTTCGGCGCGCGCGCCTGGCTCACGCGGATCATGGGCACCT
The DNA here is from genome assembly GCA_009914575.1 of Burkholderia gladioli. Lineage (GTDB taxonomy): Bacteria > Pseudomonadota > Gammaproteobacteria > Burkholderiales > Burkholderiaceae > Burkholderia > Burkholderia gladioli_B. Next base: position 6,923 of record WNEB01000032.1, on the reverse strand, counting down.
GGGGCATCGTCGCGGCGGCGATGGCCTTCGTGCAGAACGAACAGTCGTTCTACGTGCTGCGCTTCCTGCTCGGCGTGGCCGAGGCCGGCTTCTTCCCGGGCGTGGTGGTGTACTACTTCACGCAGTGGCTGCCGCAAGCGTCGCGCGGCAAGGCCGTGGCGATCTTCCTCGGCGGCTCGGCGTTCGCGTCGGTGCTGTCCGGCCCGATCACCGGCAGCCTGCTGTCGATCAGCGGCCTCGGGCTGAAGGGCTGGCAGTGGATGTTCCTGATCGAGGGCGGCTTCTCGATCCTGCTGTGCGGCGTGAGCTGGATGATGCTGAAGTCGCGCATCGACGACGCGCACTGGCTGACGGGCGAGGAAAAGCAGGTGTTGCGCACGACCATCGCGGCGGAGCAAGCGGCGCGCGACGCACGCGGCAACGCGCACGTGCCCACGCTGAAGCTGCTGCGCGATCCGCAGATCCTGCTGTTCTGCTTCCTGTATTTCGCGATCCAGCTGACGATCTACGCGGCCACGTTCTGGCTGCCGACCATCATCCGCAAGATCGGCGGCCTCACCGATTTCCAGGTCGGGCTGCTCAATGCGATTCCGTGGCTGATCGCGATGGTTGCGATGTACGGCTTTTCGATGGCGTCGGCGCGCTGGCGCCACCAGCGCGCGTGGATATGGCCACGGCGCTCGTGATCGCGGCGTGCGGGCTGTTCGCGTCCACCACCAGCGATCCGACGCTGTCGTTTGTGGCGATCGGCTTCGCGGCGATCGGCTTCAAGGCGGCCTCGTCGCTGTTCTGGCCGATTCCGCAGGGCTATATCGACGCCCGCGTGGCGACCGGCGTGATCGCACTGATCAACTCGATCGGCAACCTCGGCGGCTTCTTCGCGCCGACCGCGTTCGGGTATCTGCAGCAGCCCGGCTCGATCAAGGGCGGGCTGTACGGGCTGGCGGTCGCCTCGCTGATCGCGGCGGTGGCGGGCTTCTTCGCCCGCAGCCGACCGACCGATTCGACGCAGGGCGGCGGCACGCTGCAAAGCCGCTCGCAGTAACGCTAGGCTCATGAACGCATGGTGGCGCGCAACCAGCGCCGCCGATTTTCGAACCGTTTTTCCAGCGCCAATGCCGGCGCCTTTTTCAGGTAACGCACCATGTCATCGAATTCCGTCCAAGCGAACGCCGCCCCTGTCGTGACCGAGCTGCGCGTCGTGCCGGTAGCCGGCCGCGACAGCATGCTGATGAACCTGAGCGGCGCGCACGGCCCGTTCTTCACGCGCAACATCGTGATCCTGCGCGACAGCAGCGGCCACACCGGCATCGGCGAAGTGCCGGGCGGCGAAGCGATCCTCAAGACGATCGACGACGCGCGCGAGATCGTCGTCGGGCAGTCGATCGGCAACCTGCAGGCGGTGCTGAACCGAACCGCGTGCGCTCGACGTTCGCCGATCGCGACGCCGGCGGTCGCGGTCTTCAGACCTTCGACCTGCGCACCACGATCCACGCCGTCACCGCGCTCGAAGCCGCGCTGCTCGACCTGCTCGGCCAGCACCTGAACGTGCCCGTGGCGGCCCTGCTCGGCGAAGGCCAGCAGCGCGACGAAGTGGAAATGCTCGGCTACCTGTTCTACATCGGCGACCGCAACAAGACCGACCTGCCGTACGAGAACGGCGCCGCCGGCCGCGACGATTGGGAGCGCCTGCGCACCGAAGTCGCGCTGACGCCGGAAGCCGTGGTGCGCCTGGCCGAAGCCGCGCAGGCCCGTTACGGCTTCAACGATTTCAAGCTCAAGGGCGGCGTGCTGTCCGGCGACGAGGAAATCGAGGCCGCGAAGGCGCTGGCCGAACGCTTCCCGAGCGCGCGCGTGACGCTCGATCCGAACGGCGCGTGGTCGCTGGCCGAGGCCGTGCGCCTGTGCCGCGACATGCACGGCGTGCTGGCCTACGCGGAAGACCCGTGCGGCGCGGAAAACGGCTACTCGGGCCGCGAAGTGATGGCCGAGTTCCGCCGCGCCACCGGCCTGCCGACGGCCACCAACATGATCGCGACGGATTGGCGCCAGATGGGCCACGCGATCCAGCTGCAATTGGTCGTCGACATTCCGCTGGCCGATCCGCACTTCTGGACGATGCAGGGCTCGGTGCGCGTCGCGCAGATGTGCAACGACTGGGGCCTGACCTGGGGTTCGCATTCGAACAACCACTTCGACGTGTCGCTGGCGATGTTCACGCACGTGGCCGCCGCCGCGCCGGGCAAGATCACGGCGATCGACACGCACTGGATCTGGCAGGACGGCCAGTTCCTGACGCAGGGTCCGCTGCAGATCGTCGGCGGCAAGGTCAAGGTGCCGGCCAAGCCGGGCCTCGACATCGAGCTCGACATGGATGCGCTCGAACGCGCCAACGCGCTGTACGAACAGCACGGCCTCGGCGCGCGCGACGACGGCATCGCCATGCAGTACCTGATCCCCAACTGGAAGTTCGACAACAAGCGTCCGTGCCTCGTGCGCTGAGCGCGTGACGCATCACGCCGCATCGAATTCCCGAACCTCATTCAACCTTGAAGCAGGCAAGCTCATGACCACGCCGCAAGAACTGAAGCAGATCATCTCCGAAGGGCTGCTGTCCTTCCCCGTCACCGATTTCGACGCACAAGGAAACTTCCGCGCCGATACGTTCATCGAACGCCTCGAATGGCTCGCCCCGTACGGCGCCTCGGCGCTGTTCGTGGCCGGCGGCACGGGCGAATTCTTCTCGCTGACGCAAGCCGACTACTCGAACGTGGTTCGCACGGCGACGGAAACCTGCAAGGGCAAGGTGCCGATCCTGGCCGGCGCCGGCGGCCCCACGCGCGTGGCGATCGAGTACGCGAAGGAAGCCCAGCGCCTCGGCGCGAACGGCATCCTGTTGATGCCGCATTACCTGACGGAAGCCTCGCAGGAAGGCATCGCGCTGCACGCGGAAGAAGTCTGCAAGGCCGTGCCGGACATCGGCGTGATCATCTACAACCGCGCCAATTCGAAGCTGAACGCCGACATGCTGGAACGCCTGGCCGACCGCTGCCCGAACCTGATCGGCTTCAAGGACGGCGTGGGCGAGATCGAACCGATGGTCACGATCCGCCGCCGCCTCGGCGACCTATTCGCCTATCTCGGCGGCCTGCCGACCGCCGAAGTGTACGCAGCGGCCTACAAGGCGCTCGGCGTGCCGGTCTACTCGTCGACCGTGTTCAACTTCATCCCGAAGACGGCGATGGATTTCTACCGCGCGATCGCGGCCGAAGATCACGAAACGGTCGGCAAGCTGATCGACGATTTCTTCCTGCCGTACCTGAAGATCCGCAACCGCCGCGCAGGCTACGCGGGCAGCATCGTGAAGGCCGGCGCGACGCTGGTCGGCCACGACGCCGGCCCGGTGCGCGCACCGCTGACGGACCTGACCGAAGAGGAAGTGGCCGAACTCGACGTGCTGATCAAGAAGCTCGGCGCGCAGTAAGCCAGGCTTCCAGGCCGGCGCGACGCCCGACCGCCGCTGCGCATCGTGCAGCGTGCGGGCCGGGCGTTTTTTGGCTCTCTTGAAATTTGAGTGGGTGAAAAGGGCCGCTGGGGTACGAAAACCTACGTCGCAAAACGGTATCTTCCCACCCCTAGCCCCGCCCCAAGGTGGGGAAGTCCTCGCCGCCGGACGGGCTCGGGGACCAGGCGGCGCAAGGCTTTGCCTGGCCCGAGCCCTCAAGCGTGCTCGTAGATTTCTCCGCATCAAGGGTTCGCTGCGCCGGGCTTCGCCCACCCTTGACCCGGAAAAATCCACCCACTCGAAATTCAAGAGAGGCCGTTTTTTGCCCGGCGTGCCTTACAGCTTGCCGGCCTTCGCCAGCGCGACGACGCGTGCCCAGCGCTTCGCCTCGCGCTGGCTCGGCATCGGCAGCGCCCACGCCGGATGTTGCGGATCGCGCAGCGCGATCGCGAGCTGCCAGCGCTCGCCGTCTTGCCGCGCGCGGCAGCTCTCCACGTCCGTCAGCGTGTAATGGCCGGTGGCGCCATCCTGCGACAGCCACAGCAGCCCCTGCGTCGACGACAGCTTCAACTCCGCCGCGCCGTGACGCACCGCATGCGTCCAGCCGCCTTCCCTGGGGTATTTGGGCGCGATCTCGCGGCGGCTGCGCAGCCAGGCCGCCACCGCGCCAGCGCGAGCAGCACCGCCGCCACGCACGACACGCCGATCGCCACCCCCATGCCGAATTGCGCAGCCACGGCATGAAACGCGGCAATCGCGCCCCAGACGAGCGCGGCGAACACGAGGAGAACGATCAGGATCGGCATGGCGGTGGAGGCGAGAGGATGAAGAAGGCGAGACATCGCATGGCCGACCGATGAGGCCGCCAGCCATGCGATGCGAGGGCAAGGCCGCGCGCGAACGGCGCGGCTTGCCCGAACGGCGTCAGCGCGGACGGTGGATGTCGTGCGTGACGAAGCCGGCGTCGTTGGTCGGCAGTTCGAGCGCGTCGGGCACGCCCAGCGTGTTGCGGATATCGACGAGGCCCGCCGACCAGTGGTCGCGCATAGTCGAGGTACCGAACTGATAGTCCTTGTAATCGTGCTCGTAGGGCTTCTGCTGGTAGATCAGATGCTGGACGTTGTAGCGCTTGCCGGTGGACAGCACGTCCGCCTGCTGGCACCACGGATCGCTGTTGCGCACGCGCACGTCTTCCGGCACGAGATCGAGCACGCGGCGCAGCACGTTGCGGAAGCGCTGTTCGCGTTGCAGCGTGTCGGTCACGAGACGCGTCCGGCTCGAATACTGCACGTCCTTGGTTCGCTCGGCGACATCGGCCAGCGTGGCCGGCAGCGGCCCGCGCGCATTCCACAGATCGACCTGGAACGCGAGCGTGTCGGGGCGCGGCGAGGCGCGCAGCACTTCCATCAGCGGCGTGTTCGACACCACGTCACCATCCCAGTAGTACTGACCGTCGATCTCGACGGGCGGGAAGGCGGGCGGCAACGCACCCGAGGCCATGAAATGCTCGGGGCGCAGCGTGATCTTCGTGTTGTCGAAGTAGGTGAAGTTGCCGGTGGCCACGTTCACCGCGCCGACCGACACGCGGATCTTGCCCGAGTTGATCAGATCGAAATCGCAGAACTCGAGCAGCGTTTCGCGCAGCGCCGACGTGTCGTAATAGCTGACGCGGGCCGGATCGTCGTCGCGCACGCCGGGCAGCGGCGGCGGGCAGCGCGGCACGAAGAAGCCGCGCTGCCCCTGCAGGATCGCGCTGGCCGCCTGCGAGGCGGTGAAGGCCTGGCGGACCGATTCGACGCTGTTGAACAGCGCGAATTCCATCGCCGGCGGCAACGCCGGGAAGAACGCCGGCTGGCAGATCGTGTTCCAGAACTCGCGCAGCCGCTCGACCTGCCGCTCGGGCGGATTGCCGGCGATCAGCGCGGTGTTCAGCGCGCCGATCGAGATGCCGGCGATCCAGTTGAGCGGCATGCCCGCTTCGTGCAAGCCTTCGAACACGCCCGCCTGATACGAGCCGAGCGCACCGCCACCTTCCAGCACGAGCGCCAGCGTGCGCGCGACCGGCTTGCCGGCCTCGTGACGCAGGTCGGGGTCGCTCGCCTGTCTTTCGGTACGGGCGTGCGGCTTCATTGCATGAACCAGCCGTGGCTGACGACGAACGACTGGCCCGTCAGCGCCGCGCTCGGGAACGCCGACAGGAACAGCACCGTTTGCGCGACGTCTTCCACCGTGGTGAACACGCCGTCGACCGTATCGCCGAGCATCACGTTCTTGACGACTTCTTCCTCGCTGATGCCCAGTTCCTTCGCCTGTTCCGGGATCTGCTTGTCGACCAGCGGCGTGCGCACGAAGCCCGGGCAGACCACGTGCGAGCGCACGTTGTGCTTCGCGCCTTCCTTGGCCAGCACGCGCGCCAGGCCCAGCAGGCCGTGCTTGGCCGTGACATAGGCCGACTTCAGCGGCGACGCCTCGTGCGAGTGCACCGAGCCCATGTAGATCACCACGCCGCCGCGATCGTCCTTGTACATGTGCTTGAGCGCGGCCTTGGTGGTGAGGAACGCGCCATCCACGTGGATCGCCTGCATCTTCTTCCAATCGGAGAACGAATAATTCTCGATCGGGTTGACGATCTGGATGCCGGCGTTCGACACCAGGATGTCGACCGAGCCGAATTCGGCGGCCACCTTGTCGATGCCGGCGTTCACGGCGTCTTCGTTCGTGACGTCCATCGCCACGCCGATCGCCTTGCCGCCCGCTGCCTTGATCTGCTCGGCAACGGCGTTCGCGCCGTCTTGGTTCAGGTCGGCGATCGCCACGGCCGCGCCGGCCTTCGCCAGCTCCAGCGCGATTTCCTTGCCGATGCCGCTTGCGGCGCCCGTCACGACTGCGGTCTTGCCATTCAGATTGCTCATGATCGTTTTCCTGAGTAGTGGTTGGAGGAGTTTCAGGTGAGGCGATGCGTTACTTCGCGAGGTAATCGTGGACGACTTCGCCGAGGCCCAGCGTCAGATCCGCCATGATGTGGTGGGCCTCGACGATTTCGAGCACCGGCAGGTCGGCCACCGGCGCGAGCGCGTGCGGTGCGAGTTGCAACGAGGCCGGGCCGGTCCACGCGCCCTTCATCTTGATGTCCTGATCTTGCCCCTGATTTACGGACACCTATCTAAGCGACATTGGCCAGCTCGTACTGCTCTGGGCTGAGGTAGCCCAGGGTCGAGTGCAGCCGGATCCGATTGTAGTCAACCTCAATGTAGTCAAACACATGAGCCTTGGCCTGCTCCCAGGCTCATGGGCGGTGTCCCAAACGTAGTTGAAGGTTGAAGGCGGCGGTTCCCGTAGGAATCCGAGAGAATCGGGTTTCCAGGACCAACCTCCCGAACAGGAGAACCGCCGAAATGAAGCCTACCAAGAAACCGAA
>WNEB01000031.1 GCA_009914575.1 Burkholderia gladioli | reverse complement strand
GGGGGGAATGCCGCGATGGCACCGCCCCGTCCCGGCGGCGGCTCAGCCGCGCGCCAGCACCACCACGCCGATCAGGATGATGACGATGCCGATCAGGCGCTGCAGGCTCATCACCTCGCCGAACAGGTACCACGCGGCGAACGCGTTGAGCACGTAGCCGAGCGAGAGCATCGGATAGGTAATCGACACGTCCACGCGCGACAGCCCGACGATCCACACCACCACGCTCAGCACATAGCAGCCAAGGCCGCCGATGATCGGTAGTTGCGTGGCGATCTTGAAGCAGATCGGGATGATGTTGGCGCGCGAGATCTCGAAATGGCCGACGGCGTTGACGCCGGCCTTGAGCAGCAACTGCGCGACGGCGTTGAGCAGCACGCCGGTGATGATGCAGACGAGTGAAACGGGATTCACGGAACGGCGGTCCTCAGGATTGGGGCGGGGTGGCGACCGGCGTCGCGACGATCACGCGGCGATTGTCGCGCGCGATCACCGTCATCGGCAGGCCCTGCTTGACGAACGCGTCGTAGCGCTCGGGGCGCATCATTACCAGCGCGGGCTGACCGCTGCGCCAGCGGCGTTCCCATTCGGCGATGGTCGGCACCCATTTCTGCGGTTCCTGGCCGATGCCGAAGCTCAGCTCGTCCTGATAGGCGACCAGCGTGGTGGTGTGGCGCACGTAGAACGGCACGGTGTGGTCGAGCATCTCGACCGAGTAGAACGGCGTGTCGGGCGGCAACCTGGCGAATTCGGCGCGCACGGCCGGCGCCAGCAGCGCGCCCGAGCTGTAGCGCCCGAAAGCGTCGTGGCCGGTGCCGCCGATGGTGCCGAGCAGCAGCCAGCCCGCGCCGAACACGAAGGCGGTGGCGGCGACGCCGGCCTTGCCGCGGCGATTGATCGACAGGGCGAGCAGCGTCAGCGCGAAGGCGGTGGCGAGCGCCGCATATACCCAGTGCTGGAAATCGACGTACTGCGCGTTCGGCGTGCGGGCGTCGCCGAGACGGTCGAGCACGATGCAGCCGCAGGCCGCCGCGATCAGGAACAGCAGATAACCGATCAGGTGCCAGCGGTAGCGCTCGCGCGCCACCAGCGGCAGGTAGGCGCCGAGCATCAGCGCGAGCGACGGCGCGACCGGCAGCACGTACGACACCAGCTTCGAATGCGAGGCGCTGAAGAACACGAAGATGAAGCCGGTCCAGATCAGCAGCACCAGCATCGGCGCGAAGCCGTTCGGCTGGCGCGGCATGCGCCAGGCGTGGCGCATGCTCTGGCCCGCGATCGACAGCCACGGCAGGAAGCCCACCAGCAGCACGCCGACGAAGTAATACACCGGGCCGGGGCGGTTCTGCTCGGGCGTCAGATAGCGGCGGAACTGCTGGACCACGAAGAAGAAGTTGAAGAATTCGGGGTTGCGCTGCTGCATCAGCACGAACCACGGCGCGGCGATCGCGAAGAAGATCGCGAGGCCGCTCACGAGGTGCAGGCGCTTCCGGAGCGCCCAGTCGCGGGCGATAAGCGTGTAGAGCACCAGCACCGCGCCGGGCAGCACCACGCCGATCAGGCCCTTCGACAGCACCGCCACGGCCATCGACGCCCAGCACAGCCACATCCAGCCGCGCGTGGCGCGCGTCGGCAGGCCGGGCCGCTGCGCGAGCAGCAGCGCGCCGAGCGTGACGGCCATCCAGAACGACAGACCCATGTCGAGCGTGTTGAAGTGGCCCATCAGGTTCCAGTACGGCGAGGACGCGAGCACCACGGCGGCGCACAGGCCGGCCAGCGGGTTGAACACGCGCGCGCCGGTGTAGCCGACGAACAGGATGCCGGCGAAGCTGGCCAGCGCCGTGTACAGCCGCGCCTGCCATTCGCCGAGGCCAAACCAGGCGAACGTCAGCGCGTTCATCCAGGTCTGCATCGGCGGCTTTTCGAAATACTTGTAGCCGTTGTAGCGCGGCGTGATCCAGTCGCCGGTGGCGAACATTTCGCGCGCCATTTCGGCGTAGCGGCCCTCGTCGCTGGGGATCAGGTGGCGCAGCCCGAGCGGGCCGAACCAGATCAGGGCAAGTGCGCGCACGATCATGAGGAGTGCGGCGCGGTTGAGCGGTAGCCTCGATGGTGTATCGTTCATGAGTCGGTCAGCCTGTCAGACGGTCGTGGTGAAATGGCGGAGATCGGCAGCCGGCGCGGCGTCGGGCCGCATCGGCGGGCGGCGTCGATGCCGGGGCGGGAAGTGCCGCCGCCGGGCTTTGTAACGCATTGCGCCTTAACGTTCAATTAACATCGCTTTCAAACGGATGTCATGCGTGCCGGGTTCGATGGGAGCGGGGGCGGGCGCCGGTTCGTCTGCTTATTGCGCCGCGCGTTCGATCAGCAGCGCGGCGGCGACCTTGCGGCCCTCGGACATCAGGATGTTGTAGGTGCGGCAGGCGGCCTGGAAATCCATCGTCTCGACGCCGATCCGGCGCGCCGCGAGTGCGGCGGTCAGTCGCGGGTGGGGGAAGCGCAGGCGCGCGCCGCTGCCGAAGATCACGACTTCCGGGGCGGGATCGAGCAGCATCGCGAAATGCTCGGCAGTGAGCGCATCGAACGCCTCAACGGGCCACGGCGCGACGGGCGCGGTCGGCAGCACGAGCACGCTGCTTTCGTGGCGCTGCAGGTTGATTTCGACGTAATCGGGACCGTAGACGGTGACCGTGTTGAGCGCGTCGCTCGGATCCTGGTGTAGTTTCAAATCGTTGTCCGCGGTGTCGGGTGGGCCGCTCCGGCGCGCCGGAGCGGCCGCGCAGGGCCGCCTGAGGCGGCTGCCGGGCGTCGCGACCGGCGACCGCGCGCGGCGCCGATATGCCGTGCGCAGGCGGTCGAACCGGATTGGTGCATTGCGAAAGCGGGTGAAAATCGGCTAAATTATAGCTTTTTAGCCGCTCCCGGGCGGCATTTGCGTCGCGCATCGCCACAAGCCGCGTCCGGCCTCGCTTCCGACCGTCTCCTAGACAGCGCGCACCGACCGGTCGCTCTCCAGTTGTTGACCCCCTTCTTCCCGCTTCGCCAGCCTTGCCCAGGAACGTGCCCGCCGTGAAACCGATTCAGAAATCCAACAAGCTGCTCAACGTGTGCTACGACATTCGCGGCCCGGTGCTCGAGCATGCCAAGCGCCTCGAAGACGAAGGCCACAAGATCATCAAGCTGAATATCGGCAACCTGGCGGCGTTCGGTTTCGAAGCCCCGGACGAAATCATTCAGGACATGATCCGCGCGCTGCCGAATTCGTCGGGCTACTCGGATTCGAAGGGGATCTTCGCGGCGCGCAAGGCCGTCATGCACTACACGCAGGAAAAGGGCGTGAAGGGCGTCGAACTCGACGACATCTACATCGGCAACGGCGCCTCGGAACTGATCGTGATGGCCACCCAGGGCCTGCTCAACGACGGCGACGAAGTGCTGCTGCCGGCGCCCGACTATCCGCTCTGGACGGCCGCGGTCAGCCTGTCGGGCGGCACGCCCGTGCATTACATCTGCGACGAGCAGAACGGCTGGATGCCCGATCCGGACGACATCCGCCGCAAGATCACGCCGAACACCAAGGCGCTCGTCGTCATCAACCCGAACAACCCGACCGGCGCGCTGTATTCCGACGACCTGCTGCGCGAGTTGATCGCGATCGCGCGCGAGCACGGCCTCGTGATCTTCGCCGACGAGGTGTACGACAAGATCATCTACGACGGCAAGACCCACACGGCGCTCGGCGCGCTGTCCGAGGACGTCATCACCGTTACGTTCAACAGCCTCTCGAAGAGCTATCGTTCGTGCGGCTACCGCGCCGGCTGGATGTTCGTGTCCGGGCTGACCGGCGAGAACCGCCGCCGCGCCAAGGATTACCTCGAGGGGCTCGGGATCCTGTCGTCGATGCGGCTGTGCGCGAACGTGCCCGGCCAGTTCGCGATTCAAACCGCGCTCGGCGGCTACCAGAGCATCAACGAGCTGATCGTGCCCACGGGCCGCCTGTACCGCCAGCGCGAGCTGGCCTACGACATGCTCACGTCGATCCCGGGCGTCACCTGCGTGAAGCCCGACGCGGCGCTGTACATGTTCCCGCGCCTCGATCCGAAGCTCTACCCGATCCAGAACGATCAACAGTTCATCCTCGACCTGCTGCTCAAGGAACGCGTGCTGCTCGTGCAGGGCACGGGCTTCAACTGGCCCACGCCCGATCACTTCCGGGTCGTGTTCCTGCCGAACATCGACGATCTGACCGATTCGATCAACCGGATCGCGCGTTTCCTCGACGGCTACCGCAAACAGCAAGCGGCCTGACCGGCTGCCCGCTCCGCCTTCATTCAACTTCATACTCAGACCACACGCAGCATGGAACCGATCAAAGTCGCCCTGTTGGGCTTCGGCACCGTCGGCAGCGGCACCTTCGAGGTGCTGCGCCGCAATCAGGAAGAAATCAAGCGGCGCGCCGACCGGGGCATCGAGATCACGCGCATCGCGGTCCGCAACCCGGCGAAGGCGCAAGCCGCGCTCGGCGGCGCGAGCCTCGACGTGACCAGCGATTTCCACGCCGCCGTCGACGATCCGTCGATCTCGATCGTCGCCGAAATGATCGGCGGCACCGGCATCGCCCGCGAGCTGGTGCTGCGCGCGATCGCCAACCGCAAGCACGTCGTGACCGCCAACAAGGCGCTGCTCGCCGTGCACGGCAGCGAGATCTTCGCGACCGCGCGCGCCAAGGGCGTGATGGTAGCCTTCGAGGCGGCCGTGGCCGGCGGCATCCCGATCATCAAGGCGCTGCGCGAAGGCCTGACGGCCAACCGCATCCAGTACATCGCCGGCATCATCAACGGCACCACCAACTACATCCTGTCGGAAATGCGCGACCGCGGCCTCGATTTCGCGACCGCGCTGAAGGCCGCGCAGGAGCTCGGCTACGCGGAAGCGGACCCGACCTTCGACATCGAGGGCGTGGACGCCGCGCACAAGGCCGCCATCATGAGCGCGATCGCGTTCGGCGTGCCGGTGCAGTTCGAGCGCGCCTACGTCGAGGGCATCAGCAAGCTCGCGGCCACCGACATCCGCTATGCGGAAGAGCTCGGCTACCGCATCAAGCTGCTCGGCATCGCGCGCCGCGCGGAGCAGGGCATCGAGCTGCGCGTGCACCCCACGCTGATCCCGGAAAAGCGCCTGCTGGCCAACGTGGAAGGCGCGATGAACGCGGTCGTCGTGCACGGCGACGCGGTCGGCACCACGCTGTATTACGGCAAGGGCGCGGGCGCCGAGCCGACCGCCTCGGCCGTGGTGGCCGATCTGGTGGACGTCACGCGCCTGCATACGGCCGATCCCGAGCATCGCGTGCCGCATCTGGCGTTCCAGCCGGAAAGCCTGTCGAACACGCCGATCCTGCCGATCGAGGACGTCACGAGCGGTTACTACCTGCGCCTGCGCGTGGCCGACGAAACCGGCGTGCTGGCCGACATCACGCGCATCCTGGCCGATTCGGGCATCTCGATCGACGCGCTGCTGCAAAAGGAATCGGAGCAGGTCGACGGCAACAACGGCGAGACCGACATCATCCTGATCACGCACGTGACGATCGAGCGCAACGTGAACGCGGCGATCGCCCGCATCGAGGCGCTCTCGACGGTCCGCTCGAAGGTCACGAAGCTGCGCATGGAAGCGCTCAACTGAGACACGACATGAACTACATTTCGACGCGCGGCGCCGGCATCGGCGAGCGCCACACGTTCTCGGACATCCTGCTCGGCGGCCTTGCGAAGGACGGCGGTCTGTACCTGCCGACCGCGTACCCGCGCGTGTCGGCGGACGAACTCGCGCGCTGGCGCACGCTGCCGTACGCGGAACTGGCGTTCGAGATCCTCTCGAAGTTCAGCGACGACATTCCGGCCGACGACCTGCGCGACCTGACGCGCCGCACCTACCGCGCGGACGTCTACAGCAACACGCGCCACGGCGAAAACGCGGCCGACATCACGCCGATCAAGCCGCTCGGCGCCGAAGGCGGCACCACGCTGTCGCTGCTCGAACTGTCGAACGGCCCGACGCTGGCGTTCAAGGACATGGCGATGCAGCTGCTCGGCAACCTGTTCGAGTACACGCTCGCGAAGCACGGCGAAACGCTGAACATCCTCGGCGCCACCTCGGGCGACACCGGCAGCGCGGCCGAATACGCAATGCGCGGCAAGGCCGGCGTGCGCGTGTTCATGCTGTCGCCGCACAAGAAGATGAGCGCGTTCCAGTCGGCGCAGATGTACAGCCTGCAGGATCCGAACATCTTCAACCTGGCCGTGGAAGGCGTGTTCGACGACGCGCAGGACATCGTCAAGGCGGTCTCGAACGATCACGCCTACAAGGCGCAGCACAAGATCGGCACGGTCAACTCGATCAACTGGGCGCGCGTGGTGGCGCAGGTCGTCTATTACTTCAAGGGCTATTTCGCGGCCACCGGGAGCAACGACGAGCGCGTGTCGTTCACGGTGCCGTCGGGCAATTTCGGCAACGTCTGCGCGGGCCATATCGCGCGCATGATGGGCCTGTCGATCGAGAAGCTCGTGGTGGCCACCAACGAGAACAACGTGCTCGACGAGTTCTTCCGCACCGGCGTCTATCGCGTGCGCGGCGCGGAAAACACCTATCACACCAGCAGCCCGAGCATGGACATCTCGAAGGCCTCGAACTTCGAGCGTTTCGTGTTCGACCTGCTGGGCCGCGATCCGGCGCGCGTCGTGCAACTGTTCCGCGATGTCGAGGAGCAGGGCGGCTTCGATCTGGCGAAGAGCGGCGATTTCGCGCGCGTCGCGCAGTTCGGTTTCGTGTCGGGCCGCAGCACGCACGACGATCGTCTCGCGACGATCCGCGACGTGTACTCGCGTTACGCCACGATGATCGACACGCACACGGCCGACGGCGTGAAGGTCGCGCGCGAGCATCTGCAGCCGGGCATTCCGATGGTGGTGCTCGAAACGGCGCAGCCGATCAAGTTCGGCGAGACGATCCGCGAGGCGCTGGGCCGCGAGGCCGAGCGTCCGTCGGCGTTCGACGGCATCGAGGCGCTGCCGCAGCGTTTCGAGGTGGTCAAGGCCGACGCGCAGCAGGTCAAGGCGTTCATCGCCGCGCACACGGGCGACTGATCCGCCGCTGCGGCGCGCGGTCGAACGCGGGCGGTTTCGGCTGCCCGGTTCGGTTCGCGCCGCAGTGCGCCACGACCGCGACGGTTCGACGCCGTCGCGGTCGTTTGCTTTGGGGCGACGCCGCTGCCGTGCATTGCGTATTGCCCGCGCGGCCGGCCTGCACGCTCGCTACAATGTGGCTTCCGTTTTCCCCACGATCACCGAGATGTCGAATCCCGCTTCCCAGGCGCCCCGATGCTGTCGACCGCCGACGCGATTGCCGCCTTGCTCGGCGCGACCGCGCCGCTCGCGGATTCCGAAACCGTGCCGACGCTCGATGCGCTGGGCCGCGTGCTCGCGGCCGACGTGGTGTCGCCGCTCGACGTGCCGCCGATGGCGATCAGCGCGATGGACGGCTACGCCGTGCGCGTGGCCGACCTGACGCAGGGCGAGCGCAGGCTGCCCGTCTCGCAGCGGATTCCGGCCGGCCATCCCGCCGAGCCGCTCGCGGCCGGCACCGCGGCGCGGTGCGTCGCGAGGGCGACGGCGAAGGCGCGTCGGGCGAGGCGCATTTCATCGGCCTGCCGGGCAATCCGGTATCGAGTTTCGTCACGTTCCTGCTGTTCGTGCGGCCGTTCCTGTTGCGGCTGGCCGGCGCGGCGCAGGTGGCGCCGCGCGCGCTGTCGCTGCGCGCCGATTTCACGCAGCGCAACGGCGACCGGCGCAACGAGTTCCTGCGCGCACGCGTCAACGACGCGGGCAGCCTCGATCTGTACCCGAACCAGAGCTCGGTCGTGCTGACGTCGACCGTCTGGGCCGACGGCCTCATCGACAATCCGCCGAACCACGCGATCAGCGCGGGCGAGACGGTCCGTTTCATTCCCTTTTCCGAATTGCTCGGCTGACGGCCGGGCCGCCTCACAGATGAAGATCGAACTGAAATTCTTTGCTAGCGTGCGCGAGGCGCTCGGCGTCGCCAGCGAATCCGTGACGGTGCCCGACGGCATCGCGACCGTCGGCGACGTGCGCGGCTGGCTGCGCGCGCGGCGGCGTCTGGGCCGACACGCTGGCCGACGGTCGCGCGCTGCGCATGGCCTGCAACCACGTGATGACCGACGCCGGCACGCGCATCACCGACGGCTGCGAGGTTGCGTTTTTACCGCCCGTGACGGGCGGCTGAGGAGGCGCGATGGCGACGGTATGCGTTCAGACCGAAGATTTCGACGTCAGCGCCGAGCTGGCCGCGCTGCGTGCGCGCAACCCGAAGATCGGCGCGGTGGCCTGCTTCGTCGGCACCGTGCGCGATATCTCAACGAAGGCGAGACGGTCGCCGCGATGGAGCTCGAGCACTATCCGGGCATGACCGAGAAGTCGCTGGAGGGCATCGCCGCCGAGGCGATCGCGCGCTGGCCCGGCATCGAGGTGGCGATCGTCTATCGCGTGGGCCGGCTCGTGCCGCTCGACCAGATCGTGTTCGTGGCGACCGTCTCCGCGCATCGCGGCGAGGCGTTCGAGTCGTGCGAATTCGTGATGGATTACCTGAAGACCCAGGCGCCGTTCTGGAAGAAGGAAAGCACGCCGGCCGGCGAACGCTGGGTCGATGCGCGCAGCAGCGACGACGCCGCGCTCGCGCGCTGGGGCCGTCGCGAAGGCACGTCGCGCGACGGCGGCTGATGCCGATGCGCCTGGCGCCGCCCGCGGCCCGCGGCCCGCACCTCGACGGCGCTTCGCGCGGCCGCTACCATCGCGGCTCGCCCGAATTCTCACGCCGTTTCCGATCATGACCGACGTATCGTCCAGCGCCATCCTGCTGGTGCCCGCCACCGGCGCCGCCGGCCTGTCCCCCTCGCAACGCCAGTTCAACGCGCTGACCCGCCAGGTCGCGGCGCGGCGTGAACGGCTGCGCGCGTGGGAAACCGTCTGGCCCGCGTTTCAGCAGCGCTATGTCGACGAATGGGTGCCGCTGGCCCGCGACGTGACGGCGCGCGAGACGGAACTGGTGCGTCAGCTCGACGTGGCGTTCGACATGAAGGGTTTGACGCGCCCCGAGCGTGCGCTGGTGGCCGAGTTGATCGCCCACTTCGTGCGACCGCTGCTGGGCGGCGAGGCGGATCGCGATCTGCGGGCGATCGTGGCGCGCCATCGCTTTCCGGAGCAGGCGGCGGTCGAGCGCGCGGCACGTTCTGGCGCGTCGCGGCGCGCCCGCTCGCGTGCGCGCGATCGGGCTCCCGACCCGGCGCCCGATACGCCGACCGACGAATCGGAGGAGGCGATGATGGCGCGGATCCAGGCCGAGCTCGACGAACAGGAAGCGCGCGCGAACGCTCACGCGGAAGCCCGCCAGGCGCGTCAGAGCGAGCGCTCGGAGCGCCAGCGCGCCAAGCGCAAGGCCGATGCCGCCGAGGCCGAGGCGCACGCCGCCGCGAACCAGCCCGGCGAGCCGGCGCAGGCCGATGACGACGAAGCCGCCCGCGCCGCGCCGGACCTGCCGCCGGCGCAGATCAGCCGCTCGCTGCGCGATCTCTACCGCCGCCTGGCCAGCGCGCTGCATCCCGACCGCGAGCCAGATTCGGTCGAGCGCGAGCGCAAGACCGCGCTGATGCAGCGCCTGAACCGCGCGTACGACAAGCAGGATCTGCTGCAACTGCTCGCACTCGAGCGCGATCTGGGGCCGACCGACGCCGAACGGCTGGCCGGCGCCGGCGACGATCTGTTGCAACATTACAACGGCATGCTGAAGGCGCAACTGGGCACGCTCGATCGCGAGCTGCATCGCGTCGAAAGCGATTTCCGGCACGGCTACGGGATCGGGGCATCCACGGTGCTGTCGCCCGACAACGCGTTGCGCACGCTCGGCGACGAAATCGCCGCGCTGCAGCGGGCGCAGGCCGAGCTGGCGGGCGATCTGCTGGCGTTTCGCGACATCGGCGCGCTGAAGGATTGGCTGGGCGGCTTCGCGGGCTAGAGCCGGGGTGCCGTTGCGATCTCTCCGGGCGGCGCCTCAGGCATCCTCGTCGGCCGAACGGTCGATGATCCGGGCCGGAAACGGCACGCCGCGCTGCCGTTCGGGCAGCGCGGCGTGCGGATCGTCGCCGTCGCGCGGGCGCTTCGGCGAGATCGCATCGAGCAGCGCCTGCTGCTCGGCTGGAATCCGGTAATCCCAGCCGAAGCGGCCCAGCTGCAGGCTCTGCGCGATGCGCAACGCCGGCTCCATGAAGCGCACGGCGGCGGCGGGCGCATAGCGCGCGTCCACCGTCTTGAGGAACAGCGTCAGCCAGCGGCTGAAATGCGCCGGCTCGATGCCGTCGAGCGGCTGGTGCTTGGCCTGCAGGTTGCCGCGATAGCCCTTGGTGCCGAGCACCAGGCTCGACCAGAACGCCTGCATTTTCGGCAGATGCTAGTCCCAATGGCCATCGAGCTTCGCGCCGAACACGGGGCCGAGCAGCGGATCGGCGCGCACCTGATCGTAGAACGCATCGGCGTTGTCGCATAAATCGAGCGAGATCCGTTGACGTTTACGCGCAACGGTCGCGGGGCCAGCCTCCTATCAAGTCAGATTCCAGAGTAACTGCCTAATTTTTGACAAGAAAATGCGCAAGGACATACACAAGAAAGGTGAGCCGAAGGCACGCTACCGTGTCAGGAATTGGGCGGCCTATAATGAAGGCCTGATCAACCGGGGGAACGTAACAATATAGATAGATGAAGCCGTCCTTGCCAGAATACCCGATGCCATACCCACACGTGGTCGCCCGTGTCTATACGGCGATACGCTGATTCAGGCATTACTTGGCGTGAAGACCGTCTATCGACTGACGTTGCGC
>WNEB01000030.1 GCA_009914575.1 Burkholderia gladioli | reverse complement strand
CCATCCATGGTGAACACCTCGCCACACGGGAGCAGGCCAAGGCTCATGTGTTTGACTACATTGAGGTTGACTACAATCGGATCCGGCTGCACTCGACCCTGGGCTACCTCAGCCCAGAGCAGTACGAGCTGGGCAATGTCGCTTAGATAGGTGTCCGTAAATCAGGGGCAAGATCACACGCTGATCTTCGCGGGCGCGCGTCTTGCCGAACAGTTTCGCCGCCGCCGCAAGCTCGCGGCGGGCGCGGCGAGCGGCGTGGGCAGTATGTTCATCGGCTTCGGCCTCAAGCTCGCCTTCGCGACGATCCGATGACCTACTCCGCCGCCGCCACGCATTAACGATTACTTATTGAATATTCGAGCCATGCCAAAACGCACAGACATCAAAAGCATCCTCATCATCGGCGCCGGCCCGATCATCATCGGCCAGGCGTGCGAGTTCGATTACTCGGGCGCGCAGGCATGCAAGGCGCTGCGCGAGGAGGGCTACAAGGTCATCCTCGTCAACAGCAACCCGGCGACGATCATGACCGACCCGAACACGGCCGACGTCACCTACATCGAGCCGATCACCTGGGAAGTGGTGGAGCGCATCATCGCCAAGGAGCGCCCGGACGCGATCCTGCCGACGATGGGCGGCCAGACCGCGCTGAACTGCGGGCTCGACCTGCACCACCACGGCGTGCTGGAAAAGTACAAGGTCGAGCTGATCGGCGCGTCGCCGGAAGCGATCGACAAGGCGGAAGACCGTCAGAAGTTCAAGGACGCGATGACCAAGATCGGTCTCGGTTCGGCCAAGTCGGGCGTGGCGCATTCGATGGAAGAAGCGCTGCAGGTGCAGGCGCAGATCGCCGCGCAAACCGGCGGCAGCGGCTATCCGACCGTGATCCGTCCGTCGTTCACGCTGGGCGGCTCGGGTGGTGGCATCGCCTACAACCGCGAGGAATTCGAGGAAATCTGCAAGCGCGGTCTCGATCTTTCCCCCACGCGCGAGCTGCTGATCGAAGAATCGCTGCTCGGCTGGAAGGAATACGAGATGGAAGTGGTGCGCGACCGCGCGGATAACTGCATCATCGTCTGCTCGATCGAAAACCTCGACCCTATGGGCGTGCACACCGGCGACTCGATTACCGTCGCGCCGGCCCAGACGCTGACCGACAAGGAATACCAGATCCTGCGTAACGCCTCGCTGGCTGTGCTGCGCGAGATCGGCGTCGATACCGGCGGTTCGAACGTCCAGTTCTCGATCAACCCGAAGGACGGCCGCATGGTCGTCATCGAAATGAACCCGCGCGTGTCGCGTTCGTCGGCGCTGGCCTCGAAGGCCACCGGCTTCCCGATCGCGAAGGTCGCGGCGAAGCTGGCCGTCGGCTACACGCTCGACGAGCGGAAGAACGAAATCACGGGCGGCCAGACGCCGGCCTCGTTCGAGCCGACCATCGACTACGTCGTCACCAAGATCCCGCGCTTCGCGTTCGAGAAGTTCCGCGAGGCCGATTCGCGTCTGACCACGCAGATGAAGTCGGTCGGCGAAGTGATGGCGATCGGCCGCACGTTCCAGGAATCGTTCCAGAAGGCGCTGCGCGGCCTCGAGGTTGGCGTGGACGGCCTTGACGAAAAGACCACCGATCGCGACGAAATCGTCCGCGAGATCGGCGAGCCGGGCCCGGACCGCATTTGGTACGTCGGCGATGCGTTCCGCGTCGGCATGACGGCCGAGCAGATCTTCGAGGAAACCGCGATCGATCCGTGGTTCCTCGCGCAGATCGAGCAGATCATCCTGAAGGAAGCCGCGCTGCGCGGCCGCACGCTGGCCAGCCTGTCGAAGGACGAGCTGTTCTACGTCAAGCAGAGCGGCTTCTCGGACCGCCGCCTCGCGACGCTGCTCGGCGCCAGCGCGGCCGATGTGCGTGCGCGCCGTCTCGAACTGAACGTGCGCCCGGTCTACAAGCGCGTGGACACCTGTGCGGCCGAGTTCGCCACCAAGACGGCCTACATGTACTCGACCTACGAGGAAGAGTGCGAGGCACAGCCCACCAGCAACAAGAAGATCATGGTGCTGGGCGGCGGCCCGAACCGGATCGGCCAGGGCATCGAGTTCGACTACTGCTGCGTGCACGCGGCGCTCGCGATGCGCGAGGACGGTTACGAAACCATCATGGTCAACTGCAACCCGGAAACGGTTTCGACCGACTACGACACGTCCGACCGTCTGTATTTCGAGCCGCTGACGCTCGAAGACGTGCTGGAAGTCGTGGACAAGGAAAAGCCGGTCGGCGTGATCGTGCAGTACGGTGGCCAGACGCCGCTGAAGCTCGCGCTCGATCTCGAAGCCGCGGGCGTGCCGATCGTCGGCACCTCGCCGGACATGATCGACGCCGCGGAAGACCGCGAGCGCTTCCAGAAGCTGCTGCAGGACCTGGGCCTGCGCCAGCCGCCGAACCTCACCGCGCGCGCCGAAGACGAAGCGCTGAAGCTGGCCGACGAAATCGGCTACCCGCTGGTGGTGCGCCCGTCCTACGTGCTGGGCGGCCGCGCGATGGAAATCGTCCACGAGCCGCGCGATCTCGAGCGCTACATGCGCGAGGCCGTCAAGGTGTCGAACGATTCGCCGGTGCTGCTCGACCGCTTCCTGAATGACGCGATCGAATGCGACGTCGACTGCATCTGCGACGGCGAAGCCGTGTTCATCGGCGGCGTGATGGAGCACATCGAACAGGCGGGCGTCCACTCGGGCGATTCGGCTTGCTCGCTGCCGCCGTACTCGCTGTCGCAGGAAACCGTGACCGAGCTGAAGCGTCAAACGGGCGCGATGGCCCGCGCGCTGAACGTGGTCGGCCTGATGAACGTGCAGTTCGCGATCCAGCAGGTGCCGCAGGCGGACGGGTCGAAGGAAGACATCATCTACGTGCTAGAAGTGAACCCGCGCGCCTCGCGCACGGTGCCGTACGTGTCGAAGGCCACGAGCCTGCCGCTCGCGAAGATCGCGGCGCGCGCCCTGGTCGGTCAGAAGCTGGCCGACCAGGGCGTGACGAAGGAAGTGGATCCGCCGTACTTCAGCGTCAAGGAAGCGGTGTTCCCGTTCGTCAAGTTCCCGACCGTCGACCCGGTGCTCGGGCCTGAAATGCGTTCGACCGGCGAAGTGATGGGCGTCGGCCAGACCTTCGGCGAAGCGCTGTTCAAGTCGCAGCTCGCGGCCGGTTCGCGCCTGCCGGAATCGGGCACGGTGCTGCTGACCGTGATGGACGCCGACAAGCCGAAGGCCGTCGAAGTCGCGCGCATGCTGCACGATCTGGGCTACCCGATCGTCGCCACGCGCGGCACGGCTGCCGCGATCGAGGCGGTCGGCGTGCCGGTCAAGGCCGTCAACAAGGTGAAGGACGGTCGACCGCACATCGTCGACATGATCAAGAACGGCGAAATCGCGCTGGTGTTCACCACCGTCGACGAAACGCGCGCGGCGATCGCCGATTCGCGTTCGATCCGCATGAGCGCGCAGGCGCAGAAGGTGACGTACTACACGACGATGTCGGGCGCGCGCGCGGCCGTCGAAGGCTTGCGCTACCTGAAGGACCTCGAAGTCTATGATTTACAAGGCCTTCACGCTCGCCTAAACTAAGCCGTCGGGTTTTCCCAGGCACCACAGGCCGCGATTAGGCGGCGTTTCCGGTCATGCCGGAAATGCGCTTAATAGCGGTGATTTTTGCCTCTCTTGGATTTCGAGTGGGTGGATTTTTCCGGGTCAAGGGTGGGCGAAGCCCGGCGCAGCGAACCCTTGATGCGGAGAAATCTACGAGCACGCTTGAGGGCTCGGGCCAGGCAAAGCCTTGCGCCGCCTGGCCCCCGCGCCCGTCCGGCGGCGAGGACTTCCCCGCCTTGGGGCGGGGCTAGGGGTGGGAAGATACCGTTTTGCGACGTAGGTTTTCGTACCCCGGCGGCCCTTTTCACCCACTCAAATTTCAAGAGAGCCTGATTTTTTATGCTCGTTTTTTGTTATTGAGCCGTTTATGAGCACCATTCCGTTGACCAAGCGTGGCGCCGAACAACTGCGCGAGGAGCTGCAGCGCCTGAAATCGGTCGAGCGTCCGTCCGTGATCAATGCGATCGCCGAAGCACGCGCGCAGGGCGATCTGTCCGAAAACGCCGAATACGACGCCGCGAAGGAAAAGCAGGGTTTCATCGAGGGCCGGATCGCCGAGATCGAATCGAAGCTGTCGGCCGCGCAAGTCATCGATCCGTCCGTGATCGATGCGGAAGGTCGCGTCGTGTTCGCGGCCACCGTCGAGCTCGAGGATCTCGCCTCGGGCGACACCGTCAAGTACCAGATCGTCGGCGACGACGAAGCCGATATCGACCACGGCCTGATCTCGATCAGCTCGCCGATCGCGCGTGCCCTGATCGGCAAGTCGGAAGGCGACGTGGCAGCCGTGCAAGCCCCGAGCGGCGTGCGCGAGTACGAGATCATCTCGGTCAGCTACCTCTGATTCCGGGCGTTCCGATGCGCTTCGCGCCCCGGTTGTTTCGTATTCTCTCCACCGTCTGGGTCGGCAGCCAGCTGACGATCGGCTATGCGGTCGCGCCGGTGCTGTTCACCACGCTCGATCGCGTTGCAGCGGGCAGCGTTGTCGCGCGCCTGTTCCGGATCGAGGGCCTGATCGGTTTGCTGTGCGGCATCGTCATGCTGCTGATCGCGAACGCACGCGTCCGGGCCGGCGAGGGTGGCTATCGCCGGCTGCGTGCGATAGTCGGCGCCATGCTGCTATGCGTGCTGATCGGTTATTTCGCGATCGAGCCGTTCATGGACGCGATGCGCGTGGCCGCACAGGCGGCGGGCACCGATGTCGGTCATTTGGAATATGCAAGCCGGTTCGGCATGCTGCACGGCGTCTCGAGCCTGTTCTATCTGGTCGAAAGCGTGCTGGGAATCTGGCTGGTGTGGCGCTTGTCCGCGGCGGGCTAAGCGCGCCCCTGAAGGCCGCGCCGACCGCGGGGCATGGCGCCCCGCATGCTGCGACCGCCGGCTGCCGTGCGGTCGGGACTCGATGCTTATTTGTCGTTCTGGAACGGGCGCTTCGTGCTCTGCTGACGCTTCTTTGCGCGCTTGACCGTGCCGCCGGTCGTCACGCGCTCGTTGCCGCGCACGACCACCTTGGTTGCCCGCGGCTTGCGCACCGGGCTGGCGTCGGGCGAGTGCTTGACGACCTTCACGACGCGCGGCGCGCGGCCACCCTTGCTTTCCGGCTCGCCGGCAGCGCGTTGCATCGCGGCTTCGCGGGCGCTCGGCGGGCCGCGGCGGTCGCGAGCCGGCGCGACTTCGGCCTGCTCGGGGCGCCAGATCACCAGCAGCTTGCCGATATGCTGGATCGGTGCGGCGCCGAGGCGGTCGCAGATTTCTTCGTAGATGGCGATGCGGGCATCGCGTTCGTCGCCGAACACGCGGATCTTGATCAACTGGTGCGCGGCCAGGTGGACCTTGATCTCGGCCAGCACGGCGTCGGTCAGGCCTTCGGCGCCGATCAGCACGACGGGCTTCAGCGCGTGGGCTTGGGAACGCAGCGCGGAGCGCTCGACAGGGGAAAGCGAAAGGGCGGGCATCGGAACTCTTGAATCAATAGATCGGCGCGCCGCGTGGGCGCGCTCGAAAACCACGTAAAATCGCTGCGGGACCGCCATCGAGGCGTCTGCCGCGCGAACAAGACGCGTATTATCCGCCAAAAGCCCGGGCTGACGGAACCATTGCACGATCGGCGCCATGCTATTGGGTGCTTCGCTCGGCGAACGGTCCCGGCTCTGTGGTATTTGGCCGACATTTTTCCTCTGCATGGCAAAGAACCGATTCAACCATTCGTGGCTGCACGACCATATCAACGATCCGTACGTCAAGCTGGCGCAACGGGAAGGCTATCGCGCGCGCGCGGCCTACAAGCTCAAGGAAATCGACGAGCAGGACAAGCTGATCCGGCCGGGCCAGGTGATCGTCGACCTCGGCGCGGCGCCGGGCAGCTGGAGCCAGTACGCGCGCAACAAGCTCGCCCAGGGCAAGCAGCGCGATGCGCAGCGTGACGGCGGCATCGACGGCACGATCATCGCGCTCGACATGCTGCCGATGGAGCCGATTGCCGACGTGCACTTCATCCAGGGCGATTTCCGCGAGGACGAGGTGCTGCATCAGCTCGAAGAAGTGCTGCAAGGGCGCGTGGTCGACCTTGTAATTTCGGACATGGCACCCAATCTGTCCGGCGTGGCGACTGCGGATGCTGCCCGGATCGAACACGTTTGCGATCTTGCGCTCGAATTTTCGCAGAACCATCTCAAACCGGATGGCGCTCTTTTGGTGAAATGCTTTCACGGCACCGGCTACATCCAGATCGTCGAGAAATTCAAGCATCAATTCCGCACGGTTGCACCGCGCAAGCCCAAAGCCTCGCGCGACAAATCGTCGGAGACGTTTATATTGGGTCGGAATCTGAAACATCCGCGCTGACGGATGCGGCGCGCGCCGCAGGCCAGCCGGGAGCCTTGCCGGTCATGGGATTTGCCTATTGAAGCGTTTGGCGAAGCTTATGGCGATGGGCTACGGACTGGATTAGAATGCCTCAGGAGCGCTGCAAGAAAAATGTAGGCGCTCGTCTATGAGTGAAGGAGTGGTGCTTTGAGCAACAATATGTTCTCGAAAGCGGCAGTGTGGCTCGTGATCGCACTGGTGCTGTTTACCGTGTTCAAGCAGTTCGACAAGCCCCGCGTCCAGGAAGGTGTGTCGTATTCGCAGTTCATGGACGACGCCAAGGGCAGCAAGATCAAGAACGTGATCGTGCAGGGCCGCAACCTCACCGTCACTACGGCAGAAGGCCAGAAATACCAGATCGTGTCGCCCGGCGACATCTGGATGGTCGGCGACCTGATGAAGTACGGCGTCCAGGTGAGCGGCAAGGCTGACGACGAACCGAACGCGCTGGTGTCCGCGCTGTACTACCTCGGGCCGACGCTGCTGATCATCGTGTTCTGGTTCTACATGATGAGGCAGATGCAGGGCGGCGGTAAGGGCGGGGCGTTCTCGTTCGGCAAGTCGCGTGCGCGTCTCATCGACGAGAACAACAACGCGGTGAACTTCTCCGATGTCGCCGGCTGCGACGAAGCGAAGGAAGAAGTGTCCGAGCTGGTCGACTTCCTGCGCGATCCCCAGAAATTCCAGAAGCTTGGCGGGCGCATCCCGCGCGGCGTGCTGCTGGTCGGCCCTCCGGGTACCGGCAAGACGCTGCTGGCCCGCGCGATCGCCGGCGAGGCGAAGGTGCCGTTCTTCAGCATTTCGGGTTCGGACTTCGTTGAAATGTTCGTCGGCGTCGGCGCGGCACGTGTGCGCGACATGTTCGAACAGGCCAAGAAGCACGCACCGTGCATCGTGTTCATCGACGAAATCGACGCGGTCGGTCGCCATCGCGGCGCCGGCATGGGCGGCGGCAACGACGAGCGCGAACAGACGCTGAACCAGATGCTGGTCGAGATGGACGGCTTCGAGGCGAACTCGGGCGTCATCGTGATCGCCGCGACGAACCGCTCGGACGTGCTCGATAAGGCGCTGCTGCGTCCGGGCCGTTTCGACCGCCAGGTGTATGTGGGCCTGCCGGACATCCGCGGTCGCGAGCAGATCATGCGCGTTCACCTGCGCAAGGTGCCGATCTCGAACGACGTCGATGCGGTCGTGCTGGCGCGCGGCACGCCTGGCTTCTCGGGCGCCGATCTGGCCAACCTCGTCAACGAAGCGGCGCTGTTCGCCGCCCGTCGCGGCAAGCGCATCGTCGAGATGCAGGATTTCGAAGACGCGAAGGACAAGATCTTCATGGGTCCGGAGCGCAAGTCGGCCGTGATCCGCGAGGAATCGAAGCGCGCCACGGCTTACCACGAGGCGGGTCACGCCGTAGTGGCCAAGCTGCTGCCGAAGGCCGATCCGGTTCACAAGGTCACGATCATTCCGCGCGGCCGTGCGCTGGGCGTGACGTGGCAGTTGCCCGAGCACGACAACGAAACGTATTCGAAGGATTACCTGCTCGACCGTCTCGCGATCCTGTTCGGCGGCCGCGTGGCCGAAGAGCTGTTCATGAACCTGATCAGCACCGGTGCGTCGGACGACTTCAACAAGGCGACGCAAACCGCGCGCGCGATGGTCACGCGCTTCGGCATGACCGATGCGCTCGGGCCGATGGTCTATGCCGACGACGAGAACGACGGCGGCCCGTTCGGCAAGGGCTTCACGCGCGCCATCTCGGAAGCGACGCAGCAGAAGGTCGATGCCGAAATTCG
Source organism: Burkholderia gladioli (assembly GCA_009914575.1). Classification (GTDB taxonomy): domain Bacteria; phylum Pseudomonadota; class Gammaproteobacteria; order Burkholderiales; family Burkholderiaceae; genus Burkholderia; species Burkholderia gladioli_B. The sequence continues at coordinate 2,810 of WNEB01000030.1, read as the reverse complement.
CCGCGTGATCGACGATCAGTACAGCCTTGCTCGCCGTCTGCTCGACGAGAACCGCGACAAGGTCGAGGCCATGACGGTCGCGCTGATGGAATGGGAAACGATCGACGCCGATCAGATCAACGACATCATGGCGGGCCGCCCGCCGCGCTCGCCTAAGAGCATCGGCAACGTGCCTCCGGCCAGCGATTCGTCGGGCGGCGCGGGCACCGAAGTCAAGCCGGGTAGCGCGACTGCGCCGGCATAATCTCGCAACGAGATCTCATGAGCGGGCCGGTGTGAATCACACCGGCCCGTTTTGTTTTCGCCTCCGGATTTTTCGTGTTGACCGATACCGCTTCCCTTGCGCCGCCGCTGCAATGCGGCCGGTTCACCCTGACGTTCGAGCGTCCGCTCGTGATGGGCATCCTGAACGTCACGCCCGATTCCTTTTCCGACGGCGGCCGCTATGTGGCCCGCGACGCCGCGCTGCGCCAGGCCGAGCAGATGCTCGCCGACGGCGTCGATCTGATCGACATCGGGGGCGAATCGACTCGCCCGGGGGCGCCGCCCGTGCCGCTCGACGAAGAGCTGGCGCGCGTCGTGCCGATCGTCGAGGCGCTGCACGGCATGAACGTGCCGCTCTCGATCGACACCTACAAGCCCGACGTGATGCGCGCCACGCTCGCTGCCGGCGCGGACCTGATCAACGATATCTGGGGCTTCCGGCAGGCCGGCGCGATCGACGCCGTGAAGGACAGCGCCTGCGGGCTGTGCGTCATGCACATGCTCGGCGAGCCGCAGACGATGCAGATCGGCGAACCGAACTATCTTGACGTCGTCTCGGAGGTGAGACATTTTTTTGCTGAGCGTGCCGCGGCATTCGTTGCGGCCGGGATCGCGCCGTCGCGAATCAGCGTCGATCCTGGGTTCGGTTTCGGCAAGGCGACGATCGAGCACAATTACGCATTGCTGGCGCTGTTGCCGGAAACGGCGCCCGCTCGGCCGGATGGGCAGCGCTATCCGGTGCTGGCCGGCATGTCGCGCAAGTCGATGCTCGGCGCGCTGATCGGCAAGCCGCCCGCCGAGCGGGTGGCCGCCAGCGTGGCGGCGGCGGTGTGCGCCGCCGAGCGCGGCGCGGCCATCATTCGCGTTCACGACGTCGCCGCGACGGTGGACGCGCTGAAGATCTGGGGCGCCGTGCGCGAGGCGGCACGGCGCGCGTAAGCACACACAAGGAGAATTGCATTCATGGGACGTCGTTATTTCGGTACGGACGGCATTCGCGGCGAAGTCGGCCAGGGCCAGATCACGCCGGAGTTCGTGCTGCGGCTCGGCTACGCGGCGGGCAAGGTGCTGGCACGCTCGAACGCGCGCGGCACGCCCGACCGCCCGACGGTGTTGATCGGCAAGGACACGCGCGTCTCGGGCTACATGCTCGAGGCGGCGCTCGAAGCCGGTTTCTCGGCGGCGGGCGTCGACGTGATGCTGGCCGGCCCGATGCCGACGCCGGGCATCGCCTATCTGACGCGCGCGCTGCGTCTCGCGACCGGCGTGGTGATCAGCGCCTCGCACAATCTGTATCACGACAACGGCATCAAGTTCTTCTCGGCCGACGGCAACAAGCTGCCCGACGACACCGAAGCCGAGATCGAATCCTGGCTCGACAAGCCGCTTGCCTGCGAACCGTCGGACGGCCTCGGCAAGGCGCGTCGTCTCGACGACGCGAACGGCCGCTATATCGAATTCTGCAAGAGCACGTTCCCGGCCTCGTACGACCTGCGCGGGCTGAAACTGGTGGTCGATTGCGCGCACGGCGCGGCGTACCAGATCGCGCCGCACGTGTTTCACGAACTGGGCGCCGATGTCGTGCCGATCGGCGTGAAGCCGAACGGTTTAAACATCAACGACAAGGTCGGCGCCACGGCGCCTGACGCGCTGATCGCGACCGTCAAGGAAAACGGCGCGGATCTCGGCATTGCGCTCGACGGCGATGCCGACCGCCTGCTGGTGGTCGATTCGACCGGCCGCCTGTTCAACGGCGACGAACTGCTCTACGTGCTGGTGCAGGACCGCATGGCCACCGACGGCAGGGTGCCGGGCGCGGTCGGCACCCTGATGACGAATCTGGCGGTCGAAGTGGCGCTGCAGAAGCTCGGCGTGCCGTTCGTGCGCGCCGCCGTCGGCGATCGCTACGTGCTGGAGCAGTTGCGCGAGCACGGCTGGCAGCTCGGCGCGGAAGGCTCGGGGCACATCCTGTCGCTCGACCGTCATTCGACCGGCGACGGCATCGTCTCGGCGCTGCTGGTGCTGGCGGCGCTGACGCGTAGCGGCAAGACGCTGTCGCAACTGCTCGAAGGCGTCGAACTGTTCCCGCAGACGCTGATCAACGTGCGCATGAAGGCAGGCGCGGACTGGAAGGGCGACGCCTCGATCCAGGCCGCCATCGCCACGGCCGAGCGCGAGCTGGGCGAAAGCGGGCGCGTGCTGATTCGCGCCTCGGGCACCGAGCCGGTGCTGCGCGTGATGGTCGAAGCGCGCGAGGCGGTCGATGCGCAGCATCATGCCGAAACGATTGCCGCGGCGGTGCGAGCCGCGACGGCCTGACGAACGCCAGGCTGACTGAAAGCAGGGGCGGCGCATGGCGTCGCCCTTTTTTGGCTCTCTGATCTTGCCCCCGTTTCAGGCGGTGTCCCATTCGTAGTTGAAGGTTGGGACGGCGGGGTTTCATAGATTAGGCAGACTCCCGATCATGGTCAACGCGTTTTTCGAGTGATCGATGCAGGGCGACGGCGAGGATCCAGAGGTCGTTGGCACCACCGAGCTTGCGGAAG
>WNEB01000003.1 GCA_009914575.1 Burkholderia gladioli | reverse complement strand
ACGACCTCTGGATCCTCGCCGTCGCCCTGCATCGATCACTCGAAAAACGCGTTGACCATGATCGGGAGTCTGCCTAATCTATGAAACCCCGCCGTCCCAACCTTCAACTACGAATGGGACACCGCCCGCACTCGACCCTGGGCTACCTCAGCCCAGAGCAGTACGAGCTGGCCAATGTCGCTTAGATAGGTGTCCGTAAATCAGGGGCAAGATCAGCCATCAACGGACCCTTCCAGGCCGCCAAGCGAAAGGCGCGCGGATACACCAACCTCACGACCATGCGGACCGTGCTGTTTCTGATCGCCGGCAAGCTCGACTTCTCGAAGATCAACCCGCATGTCGCGTAATCCACTCATTTTTCAAGAGAGCCGCTTGCAATCTAGCACTGCGGGCGGCCGCTGCGTGCTGCACCCGCACAATTCGAGAGCATTAGGCAAACCTTCAAGACCTTCAGGTATATCGGCGCTCACCCCGCGTCCTTAGTATGGGAACCCGTTTCGCACCCGGCGGTCGCGTCGGCAGCCGGGCGAAGCGTTCCGAATTCAACAGTAAGGAGCCCTCCCATGAGCACGACTTACGCCTACGCGGCGCAGAGCGCGACCAGCCCGCTCGCCGCCACCGAAATCCAACGCCGCGAACTGCGCGATCTAGACGTCCAGATCGAGATCCTGTATTGCGGCGTCTGCCACTCGGACCTGCACCAGGCCCGCAACGAATGGAAGAACTCGATCTACCCGGTGGTGCCCGGCCACGAGATCGTCGGCCGCGTCAGCGCCGTCGGCCCGGACGTCACGCGCTTCAAGACGGGTGAGCTGGTCGGCGTCGGCTGCCTGGTCGATTCGTGCCGCACCTGCCCGAGCTGCGGCGAAGGCCTCGAACAATATTGCGAAAACGGCTGGGTCGGCACCTACAACGGCAACGACCGCGTGACGGGCGACCTGACGTTCGGCGGCTACTCGTCGCAGATCGTCGTCGACGAAGCGTTCGTGCTGCGCGTGCCGGAATCGCTCGATCCGGTCGCCGCCGCGCCGCTGCTGTGCGCCGGCATCACCACGTATTCGCCGCTGCGCACCTGGGGCGCCGGCCCCGGCAAGAAGGTCGGTATCGTCGGCCTGGGCGGCCTCGGCCACATGGGCGTGAAGATCGCCCGCGCGATGGGCGCGCATGTGGTGCTGTTCCCCACCTCGCCGTCGAAGATCGAGGACGGCAAGCGCCTCGGCGCGCACGAAGTGGTCGTCTCGAAGGACGAAGCGCAGATGAACGCACACCTGAACAGCTTCGACCTGATCGTCAACACGGTGGGTGGCGGCCACGCACGACCTGAACCCGTTCCTGAACCTGCTCAAGCGCGACGGCACGAGGGCGCTGGTGGGCGCGCCGGAGCACGATAACCCGTCGCCGCAGGCAGGTGTTCAACCTGATCATGAAGCGCCGCCGTCTGGCCGGTTCGCTGATCGGCGGCATCGCCGAAACGCAGGAAATGCTCGATTTCTGCGCCGAGCACGGCATCGTGTCGGACATCGAACTGATCAAGATCCAGGACATCAACGCCGCCTACGAGCGCATGCTCAAGAGCGACGTGAAGTACCGCTTCGTGATCGACAACGCCTCGCTGAAGCCGGCCGCATAAGGCGGGCCGCAGCGGGCCGGCGCGTTACTTGTAGTCGTAATCCACCGTCAGCGGCGCGTGGTCGCTGAACTTGATGTCGCGGAAGATCGACGTCTGCTTGGCGGTGCCCGCCACGCCGGCCGTCGCCAGCTGGTAATCGATCCGCCACCCGACGTTCTTCGCGTAAGCCTGGCCGCGGTTGCTCCACCACGTGTACTGATCGGGACGCGGATCGAGCGTGCGGAACACGTCCACGTAGCCGATGTCGTCGAACAGCTTCGTGAGCCACGCGCGCTCCTCGGGCAGGCAGCCCGAGTTCTTCTGGTTGCTCTTCCAGTTGCGGATGTCGATTTCCTTGTGGACGATGTTCACGTCGCCGCACAGGATCACCTCGCGCTTGGCCTTCAGCTCGGCCAGGTGCGGCATGAATTCGTCCATGAAGCGGTATTTGGCCTGCTGGCGCTCGTCGCCGCTCGAACCGGACGGCACGTAGACCGAGATCACCGACAGCTTGCCGAAGCGCGCCTCGACATAGCGGCCCTCGGCGTCGAACTCGCTGCTGCCGTAGCCGATGATCACGTCGTCCGGCTCGCGGCGCGTGTAGAGGCCCGCGCCGCTGTAGCCCTTCTTCTGCGCGTGGTGGAAATAGCCCTGGAAGCCGTGCGGCGCCACGAATTCGGCCGGCAGATCGTCGACCGACACCTTGATTTCCTGCACGCAGACGCAATCGGCCTGCTGATCGACGAGCCAGTCGAAAAAGCCCTTCTTGGCGGCCGAGCGGATGCCGTTCAGATTCGCCGTGATGACACGCAGCATGATGTGATTCCGTTCAGCGTTCGGTGAGTGGGAGGGGAAACGCGCGAGGCGGCCGGCGGCGGCTCACTCGATCGTCACGCCCTTCAGTTCGGGTTTGGCGGGCGGATAGTCGAGCTTCATCGCCTCCATCTCGCGCAGCAGCAGTTCGGCCACCATGACGTTGCGGTGCGTCTTGGAATCGGCCGGGATCACGTACCACGGCGCATGCGGCGCGGAGGTGGCCGCGATGGCGTCGCGATAGGCATCCTGGTAGGCATCCCAGTGCTTGCGCGCCTCGATGTCGGACAGGTCGAACTTCCAGTGCTTGTCGGGGTTGTCGATGCGCGATTGCAGGCGCTCGCGCTGCTCGCCCTTCGAGATATGCAGGAAGCACTTGACGATGGTGGTGCCCGATTCGTGCAGCATCGTTTCGAATTCGCGGATCTGCCGGTAGCGGCGCGCGCATTCGTCGGCGTCGATCGCGCCGATCACGCGCGGCACCAGCACGTCCTCGTAATGGCTGCGATTGAAGATGGTCAGCTCGCCGGCGGCCGGCGCCTGCGCATGCACGCGCCAGAGGAAATCGTGCGTCAGCTCCACGGCGGTGGGCGCCTTGAACGGCACCACGCGCAGGCCCAGCGGATCGACCTCGTGGAACACGGCGCGCACCGTGCCGTCCTTGCCACTGGTGTCCATGCCCTGCAGCACCAGCAGCAGGCGCTTGCGCGACTGCGTGTGAAGCCGGTCCTGCAACACGTCGATCTGCACCGACACCTCGGACAGCCGCGCGCGATCCGTCTCCTTCGAGCCGGCCGAGAACGGCTTGTCGCCGGCCTCGAAGCGGTCGAGCCGGAAGCCGGTCGCGGCCTTCTCGTCGGTGTGATACGGCACGCGGAAATCGTCGAGCGGCGCTTGCTTGGCCATCTATGCCTCCGTGCGGACAGGGTTCGGATGCGTGCCGCGCAGCCCGCCGCGACACGAATCGACAAGCATAACGCAACGGGCCGCCGCCGGCTGCCTGCCCGGCGGCGGCCCACGATCGCGGTCGCATCGGCGCGTGTCAGCCCTCGCGGGCCCGACAGGCCGCGCGACGTTCAGCCGAGCTTCTTCTTGAGCAGCTCGTTGACCTGGGCCGGGTTCGCCTTGCCCTTGGTCGCCTTCATCGCCTGGCCGACCAGCGCGTTGAACGCCTTCTCCTTGCCCGCGCGGAATTCCTCGACCGATTTGGCGTTGGCGGCCAGCACCTCGTCGATGATCGCTTCGAGCGCGCCGGTATCGGAGATCTGCTTGAGCCCCTTCGCCTCGATGATGCGATAGGCCGCGGCGTCGTCGGCGGCCTTTTCGTCCCAGATCGCCTGGAAGATTTCCTTGGCGATCTTGTTCGAGATCGTGCCGTCGGCGATGCGTTGCAGTACCAGCGCGAACTGCGCGGCCGACACCGGGCACGCGTCGATCTCGATGCCTTCGCGGTTCAGCAGCGACGACACGTCGCCCATCAGCCAGTTGGCGGCGGTTTTCGCGTTCGCGGCGCCGGCCTTGGCGACCACGGCCTCGAAGTAGGCGGCCATCGCCTTGCTGGCTGTGAGCACCACGGCGTCATAGGCCGTCACGCCGTATTGCTCGACGAAACGCTGCTGCATCGCCGCCGGCAGCTCGGGCATTTCGCCGCGCACGCGCTCGACCCACTTCGGATCGATCACCACCGGCATCAGGTCCGGATCGGGGAAATAGCGGTAATCCTGCGCGTCTTCCTTGCTGCGCATCGAGCGCGTCTCGCGCTTGTCCGGATCGTAGAGGCGCGTTTCCTGCACCACTTCGCCGCCGTCCTCGATCAGCTCGATCTGGCGGCGCACTTCGTAGTTGATCGCGTCTTCGAGGAAGCGGAACGAGTTCAGGTTCTTGATCTCGGCGCGCGTGCCGAACTTTTCCTGGCCGACCGGGCGCACCGAGACGTTCGCGTCGCAGCGGAACGAGCCTTCCTGCATGTTGCCGTCGCAGATGCCGAGCCACATCACCAGCGCGTGCAGCGCCTTCGCGTAAGCCACGGCCTCGGCCGCGCTGCGCATTTCCGGCTCGGTGACGATTTCGAGCAGCGGCGTGCCGGCGCGGTTCAGATCGATGCCCGTCATGTCGGCGAAATCTTCGTGCAGCGACTTGCCGGCGTCTTCTTCGAGGTGCGCGCGGGTCAGGTTGATGACCTTCGAATAGGCTTCCTTGCCGGCCTTTTCGTTGGCCGGCACCTGGATTGTGACCTTGCCGCCCTGCACCACCGGGATCTCGTACTGGCTGATCTGATAGCCCTTCGGCAGATCCGGGTAGAAATAATTCTTGCGCGCGAAGATGCTGCGCGGCGCGACCACCGCGTCGACCGCGAGGCCGAGCCGGATCGCGCGCTCGACGGCGCCGCGGTTCAGCACCGGCAGCACGCCGGGCAGCGCCAGATCGACGGCGCAGGCCTGGGTGTTGGGCTCGGCGCCGAACTGCGTCGACGCGCCCGAGAAGATCTTCGACGCCGTCGACAATTGCGCGTGCGTCTCCAGACCGATAACGACTTCCCACTGGGCCATGTTCTTAGACTCCTGCCGGAACTTGCTTGTGCCAATCGGTCGCGCGCTGGAACGCGTCGGCGACCTGCAGCATCCGGGCTTCGTTGAAATAGTTGCCGATGATCTGCAGGCCGACCGGGCGCTGCGCGTTCGCGCCGGCGCCGAAGCCGCACGGCACGCTCATGCCGGGCAGGCCGGCCAGGCTCACGGACAGCGTGTAGATGTCGGCCAGGTACATCTGGACCGGATCGTCGCCCTTGGCGCCGAGATCCCAGGCCACGCTCGGCGAGGCCGGGCCCATTATGACGTCGCACTGCGCGAAGGCGTTCTGGAAATCCTGCGCGATGATGCGGCGGGTCTTCTGCGCCTGCAGGTAGTAGGCGTCGTAATAACCGTGCGACAGCACGTAGGCGCCCACCATGATGCGGCGCTTCACTTCCGGGCCGAAGCCTTCGGCGCGCGACTTCTTGTACATGTCGAGCAGATCGCGGTATTCCGCCGCACGGTGGCCGTAGCGCACGCCGTCGAAACGCGACAGGTTCGACGAGGCCTCGGCCGGCGCGATCACGTAATACACCGGGATCGACAGCTCGGTTTTCGGCAGCGAGACCGGCACCAGCGTGGCGCCGAGCGCTTCGTACTGCTTCAGCGCGGCGTCGATCGCGGCGCGCACGTCGGCGGCCAGGCCGTCGCCGAAATATTCGTTCGGCAGGCCGATGCGCAGGCCCGCGAGCGGCTTGCCGACCGGCGCGTCGGGCGTCCAGCCCTGGCCGACGTAGCGGCCGAAATCCTCGTCGTCGCGCTCGAGGCTGGTGGAGTCGCGCTCGTCGAAACCGGCCATCGCGTTCAGCAGCAACGCGCAATCGGCGGCGGTCTGCGCCATCGGGCCGCCCTGATCGAGCGACGAGGCGAACGTGATCATGCCGTAACGCGACACGCGACCGTAGGTCGGCTTGATGCCGGTGACGCCGGTAAACGACGCCGGCTGGCGGATCGAGCCGCCGGTGTCGGTGCCAGTGGCGGCCGGCGCGAGGCGCGCGGCCACGGCGGCCGAGCTGCCGCCCGAGCTGCCGCCGGGCACGGCCTTGTGATCCCACGGGTTCTTGACCGCGCCGAATGCCGAATTCTCGTTGGACGAACCCATCGCGAATTCGTCCATGTTGGTCTTGCCGAGCGTGACCATGCCGGCCGCGGCGAGCCGCTCGACCACGGTGGCGTCGAACGGGCTCGTGTAGTTGGCGAGCATCTTCGAGCCGGCCGTCGAGCGCCAGCCGCGCGTGACGAACACGTCCTTGTGCGCGATCGGCAGGCCGGCCAGCGGGCCGGCGTTGCCGGCGGCCCGCGCGGCGTCGGCGGCGCGCGCCTGCGCGAGCGTCAGCTCGGGATCGACGTGGACGAAGGCGTTGAGCTCGCCGGCCGCGCCGATGCGCTGCAGGTAAAGCTGCGCCAGCTCGACGGCCGAGGTTTGGCCGGCGTCGAGCGCGGCGCGCAGTTCGGTCAGACTTTTTGCGTGCATTGCTGGAGGATTCCTGGATTCTGGGGGGGCCTGCGGCGAGCCGCGGGCCGGGACGGCGCTCTGCCGGCCGCGCTTATTCGATCACCTTGGGCACGAGGAACAGGCCGTCCTGGACGGCGGGCGCGGGGCGCTGGTTCTCGTCGCGATTGACCTGCTCGGTGACGACGTCTTCGCGCAGGCGCTGCTCGACGGCCTGGATCTGCTCGATCGGATGAGCCAGCGGCGCGATGTCGCGCGTGTCGACGGCGCGCATCTGCTCGACGAGGCCGAAGAAATCGTTGAGCTGGGTCAGGGTATGTTCAGCCTCGGCGTCGGCGATCTCGAGCCGCGCCAGGTGCGCGATGCGTTTCACATCGTTCAGGGTCAAAGCCATGCGTTTCACCGGGAAAACTGGGCTTGCGCGACGCATTGGAAGCCGCGCCGCAACAGGGGGTTGGAGGACTCGTTCGAACCCTCAAAATCGGGGACGAAGCGGTGAATTGACGGTCCGTTTGGGTTCAAATACCCAAAAATTATAAGGTATCATTACGCGTTCGACCCAGCCCCGGACCATCCCTCCCGCACGGCAACCGTTAGCTGCAAGACGGCTGCAAGCTCAGCCGCCTGCCAAGCGGGGCGCGCGACGGTCCCGGTAGATTGCACTCGCAGCTTCGCGTTCCCGCGGCGGTCGCTCCCGCCCGATCCGAGGCTGTTATTTTTCCGCCGCCACCCTTGCGCGCCATGTCAGCGCGGGGGCGGCCTCAGAGCGAGACAGGATTCTGAATGTTCGGTTTTTTGCGCAGCTACTTCTCCAACGATCTCGCGATCGATCTCGGCACCGCAAACACCCTCATCTACATGCGCGGCAAGGGCATCGTCATCGATGAGCCGTCCGTCGTGTCGATCCGCCAGGAAGGCGGCCCCAACGGCAAGAAGACGATCCAGGCCGTCGGCAAGGAAGCCAAGCAGATGCTCGGCAAGGTTCCGGGCAACATCGAGGCGATCCGTCCGATGAAAGACGGCGTGATCGCCGATTTCACCGTCACCGAGCAGATGATCAAGCAGTTCATCAAGACGGCGCACGAGTCGCGGATGTTCTCGCCCTCGCCGCGCATCATCATCTGCGTGCCGTGCGGTTCGACCCAGGTCGAGCGCCGCGCGATCAAGGAAGCCGCGCACGGCGCCGGCGCCTCGCAGGTCTACCTGATCGAGGAGCCGATGGCGGCCGCGATCGGCGCGGGCCTGCCGGTGTCCGAAGCCACCGGCTCGATGGTCGTCGACATCGGCGGCGGCACCACCGAAGTGGGCGTGATCTCGCTCGGCGGCATCGTCTACAAGGGTTCGGTGCGCGTCGGCGGCGACAAGTTCGACGAAGCCATCGTCAACTACATCCGCCGCAACTACGGCATGCTGATCGGCGAGCAGACCGCCGAAGCGATCAAGAAGGAAATCGGCTCGGCCTTCCCCGGCTCCGAAGTCAAGGAAATGGAAGTGAAGGGCCGCAACCTGTCGGAAGGCATTCCGCGCAGCTTCACGATCTCCAGCAACGAAATCCTCGAAGCGCTGACCGATCCGCTGAACCAGATCGTGTCGTCGGTGAAGATCGCGCTCGAGCAAACCCCGCCGGAACTGGGCGCGGACATCGCCGAGCGCGGCATGATGCTGACGGGCGGCGGCGCGCTGCTGCGCGATCTGGATCGCCTGCTGGCCGAGGAAACGGGCCTGCCGGTGCTGGTCGCCGAAGATCCGCTGACCTGCGTGGTGCGCGGCTCGGGCATGGCGCTCGAACGCATGGACAAGCTCGGCAGCATCTTCTCGTACGAGTAAACCCCGCGCCGGGGCCGCGCCGTCCGCCGACGCGCGCAGTTCCGCGCCGGCGGACAACCCCGTCCCCGGCATGCAGCCGCTACCGACGACACACGCGCGACGCTCCGGCTTGTGATATTGGCCGAACCGCCGCGCGTTTTTCGCGTCTGAGAATCATTTAACCGATCAAGCCGCCCGGCGCCGACCATGGAATACAGTCCGCCGCCCCTCTTCAAGCAAGGTCCGTCAGCGCTCGCGCGGCTGATCTTCTTCGTTGCGCTGGCGATCGCGCTCCTCGTGTCGGATGCGCGCTTCAATTCGCTCGAAATCGTTCGGGGCATTCTTGGCACTGCGCTGTACCCGCTGCAACGGGCCGCGCTGGTGCCGCGCGACCTGTTCATGGGCGCAGCCGACCTGGCCGCGAGCAACGCCACGCTGCGCCGCGACAACCAGCAACTGAACGACCGCAACCTGAAGCTCTCGCTGCAGGCGAACCAGGCGGCGCTGCTGGCCGCCGACAACGTGCACCTGCGCGCGATCCTCGGCCTGCGCCAGCGCATCGCCGCGCAGGCCACGCCGGTCGAGATCCAGTACGACACCAGCGATCCGTTCTCGCAACGGGTCGTGATCGGCCACGGCTCGCACGACGACATCCAGAACGGCGCGCCGGTGGTCACCGAAGACGGCGTGGTCGGCCAGGTCACGCGCGTGTTCCCGCTGCAATCCGAAATCACGCTGATCACCGACCGCGACCTCGCGATTCCGGTGCAGGTGCTGCGCACCGGGCTGCGCAGCGTGATCTACGGCACGCCGAAGGGTGATTCGCTCGACCTGCGCTTCGTGCCGACCAGCGCCGATCTGATGGTCGGCGACGAACTCGTCACGAGCGGCCTCGACGGGATCTACCCACCGGGCCTGCCGGTGGCCAAGGTGGCGCGCATCGACAAGGCGGGCGACACCGCGTTCGCGCACGTGGTCTGCATGCCGGTGGCCGCCGTGCGCGGCGCGCGCGAGATGCTGGTGCTGCACTATCAATCCGACGTGCCGCCTCGCCCGGTCGATCCCGAGCCCGCCGCCGACAAGAACGGCAAGGGTAAAAAGGGCGCGAAGGTCGCCGACAAGGCCAAGCCCGCGACGAAGGAAACCGCGCCGGCTGCCGCGCCGTCCCGGGGAGCGCAGCCATGAGCCGTCCGCAATACATCCTGCAGCCGGTCAACCCGACCTTCATCATCTTCAGCCTGGCCGTCGCGTTCCTGCTGAACCTGATGCCGTGGGGCCGCCTGCCCGGCGTGCCCGATTTCGTCGCGGTCGTGCTGCTGTTCTGGAACATCCATCAGCCGCGCAAGGTCGGCATGGGCGTCGCGTTCCTGCTCGGAATCCTGATGGACGTGCACGACGCAGGCCTGCTCGGCGAGCACGCGCTTGCCTACACGCTGCTCTCGTACGGCGCGATCACGATCCACCGCCGCGTGCTGTGGCTCTCGCTCGGCGTGCAGGCGTTCTACGTCGCGCCGCTGCTGGTGCTCGCGCAGCTCGTGCCGTTCGTGATCCGCCTGATCATGGGCGCCGCGTTTCCGGGCTGGAGCTACCTGGTCGACGGCTTCGTCGAGGCCGCTCTCTGGCCGTTCGTGAGCCCCCTGCTGTTGATGCCGCAACGCCGCCCGGTCGACCCTGACGACACGCGGCCCATCTGACGTCGCCATGACGTTGCCGCGCCGCCTGCCAGCCGGTCCGATCCCGGGCATCGCGGCGCGTGCGTCTTACTCCGTATCCGCATGACCGAATTCAAGGACACCCAGCAGCAGCTCTCGAAGTTCCGCCTGCGCGTCGCGGCGGCGGGCCTGTTCGTGTTCGTCTGCTTCGGGCTGCTCGCCACGCGCTTCTTCTATCTGCAGGTCTGGCAGCACGGCAAGTATGCGCTGCAGGCCGACAAGAACCGCATCTCGGTGGCGCCGATCGTGCCGAACCGAGGCATCATCACCGACCGCAACGGCGTGGTGCTGGCCCGCAACTATTCGGCCTACACGCTCGAAATCACGCCGTCGAAGCTGACCGACACGCTGGACAACACCATCACCGCACTGTCGGACGTGATTCCGATCGACGCGCGCGACCGCCGCCGCTTCAAGAAGCTCCAGGAAGATTCGAAGAACTTCGAGAGCCTGCCGATCCGCACCCGCCTGACCGACGAGGAAGTCGCGCGCTTCACAGCGCAGCGCTGGCGCTTTCCCGGCGTCGAGGTGCGCGCGCGGCTGTTCCGCCAGTACCCGCTCGGGCCGACGGCCGCGCACGTGATCGGCTACATCGGCCGGATTTCGAAGCGCGACCAGGATCGCATCGACGCGATGAGCGACGAGAACGACAGCGATCCCGAGCACTACGATCCGCGCAAGGACGCCAACAACTACAAGGGCACCGACTACATCGGCAAGATCGGCGTCGAGCAGAGCTACGAAACCGAGCTGCACGGCATCACCGGCTTCGAGGAAGTCGAGGTGACGGCCGGCGGGCGCCCGGTGCGCACGCTGTCGCGCACGCAGGCCACGCCGGGCGACAACCTGGTGCTGTCGATCGACATCGGCCTGCAGCAGGTGGCCGAGCAGGCGTTCGCCGGCAAGCGCGGCGCGCTGGTCGCGATCGAACCGACTACCGGCGACGTGCTGGCCTTCGTGTCGTCGCCGAGCTTCGATCCGAACTCGGTCGTCGACGGCATCGATCAGCAAACCTGGGACGAACTGAACAACTCTCCCGACAAGCCGCTCCTGAACCGCCCGCTGCACGGCGTCTACCCGCCCGGCTCGACCTACAAGCCGTTCGTCGCGCTGGCCGGCCTCGAACTCGGCAAGCGCACGCCCGGCTGGGGCTTCCAGGATCCCGGCTACTACACGTTCGGCGGCCACACGTTCCGCAACGACGTGCGCTCGGGCCAGGGCTGGGTCGACATGAACCGCGCGATCATGGTGTCGAACGACACCTATTTCTACATGCTCGCGCACGACCTCGGCGTGACGGCCATCGCGAACTTCATGAAGCCATTCGGCTTCGGCCAGATCACCGGCATCGACGTGCAGGGCGAGGCGCGCGGCGTGCTGCCGTCGCCGGACTGGAAGAAGAAGACGTTCCGCAAGCCGGCGCTGCAGAAGTGGTACGACGGCGAAACGATCAGCCTCGGGATCGGCCAGGGCTACAACTCGTTCACGATCCTGCAGCTCGCCCACGCGGTGGCCACGCTGGCCGACAACGGCGTGGTCATGAAGCCTCACCTGGTCAAGGAGATCGAGGATCCGATCACGCGCCAGCGGCACCTCACGGTGCCCAAGGAAAGCGAGGTGATCCCGCTCAAGCAGTCGAACATCGACGTGGTCAAGCGCGGCATGGAAAACGTGATCGAGAATCCGTCCGGCACCGCGTACAAGCTGTTCAGCGGCGCGCCGCCCTACACGGCGGCCGGCAAGACCGGCACGGCGCAGGTGTTCTCGCTGCAGGGCGCGAACTACCAAGGCCACATGCTCGCCGAACACCTTCGCGACCACGCGCTGTTTACCGCCTACGCGCCGGTCGATCATCCGAGGATCGCGCTCGCGCTGATCGTCGAGAACGGCGGCTGGGGCACGCAGTCGGCCGGCCCGATCGCGCGCAAGGTGCTCGATTTCTATCTGGTCGAGCGCCAGAACCCGGTCAACGAAGCCACCGCCGTGGCCGCCGCCTCGGCCACCGAGCCGGTCAGCGCGCCGGTGGTGGGCGACACGCCCCAGCCGGTGCAGGTCGCGATGGGCTTCACGGCGCTGCCGCAGCCGGTGCCGCCCGCCGCCGCCAGCGGCGCCTCGGGCGCCAGCGCCGCCGACGCGGCCGCGAGCGCGAGTCCGATCAGCAGCGCGGCCCCCGCATCCGAGGCCGCCAGCGCCGTCAGCGCGACGCAGATGCGCCACCTGCCGCGCAAGCCGCACCGCACGCCGGCCAACGGCGCGAGCGCGCCCGCCGCGATGCGCGACGAACGCGCCGCCGCGCGGGCCGCCGCCGGCACCCACGACTAACGGAGAAAGGCATGCAATTCGACAAGCGCGCCTGGCTCGACAAGGCCAAACAGATGTTCGCGGGCTTCGACTGCCCGCTCGCGCTGTTCGTGTTCCTGCTGCTCTGCGTCGGGATCGTCACGCTCTACAGCGCGACGATCGACATGCCGGGCCGCGTCGAGGACCAACTGCGCAACATCATGCTGACGTTCGTGCTGATGTGGATCATCGCGAACATCCCGCCGCAAACGCTGATGCGCTTCGCGGTGCCGCTCTATACGTTCGGGGGGGCGCTGCTGGTGGCCGTCGCCGTGTTCGGGATGACCAAGAAGGGGGCGAAACGCTGGCTCAACGTCGGCGTGGTGATCCAGCCCTCGGAAATCCTCAAGATCGCCACGCCACTGATGCTGGCCTGGTATTTCCAGCGCCGCGAAGGCGGCATCCGCTGGTACGACTACCTGTTCGCGTTCACCATCCTGCTGGTGCCGGTGGGCCTGATCGCCAAGCAGCCCGACCTCGGCACGGCGATGCTGGTGTTCGCGGCGGGGCTGTTCGTGATCTATCTGGCGGGGCTGTCGTTCAAGCTGATCGTGCCGGTGCTGATCGCCGGCGTGATCGCGGTGGCCGCGATCGCCACGTTCGAAAGCAAGATCTGTCAGCCGCAGGTGGTCTGGCCGCTGATGCACGATTACCAGAAGCATCGCGTCTGCACGCTGCTCGATCCGACCTCCGATCCGCTCGGCAAGGGCTTCCACACGATCCAGGCCGTAATCGCGATCGGCTCGGGCGGGCCAGTCGGCAAGGGCTACCTGAAGGGCACGCAGGCGCACCTCGAATTCATCCCCGAGAAGCACACCGACTTCATCTTCGCCGTCTATTCGGAGGAGTTCGGGCTGGCGGGCGGCCTGGTGCTGCTGACGCTCTACATGCTGCTGATCGCGCGCGGGCTGTATATCGCGGCGCAGGGCTCGACGCTGTTCGGGCGGCTGCTGGCCGGTTCGCTGTCGCTGGGCTTCTTCACGTATGCGTTCGTCAACGTCGGCATGGTCAGCGGCGTGCTGCCCGTGGTGGGCGTGCCGCTGCCGTTCATGAGCTATGGCGGCACCGCGCTCGCCACGCTCGGCATCGCGATCGGGATGATCATGAGCGTGGGCCGGCAGAAGCGCCTGATGAAATCCTGACGCCGCGCCCGGTCGCACGTCGTTCAAGCAAAAAGCCCGGCGTCGCGCCGGGCTTTTTCGTTACTGACGGCGACGGCGACGGCGGCGCGCTGCACCGCGCGTTCACTGTGCGACGCCGCTTGCGGCGCCGAGGCGGCTGCAGCGCCCGATGCACCGGTCGCCACCTTCGCACGCAGCGCCGCGCTGACTTCCTGATACTTGAGCGCGGCGACGTCGTCGCCATGCACGGTCGCCGCCGCGTAGTAGACGCGCGCGAGGTTCAGATCGACATAGACGCCGTCGCCGCCGCGTTCGTAGAACGAGGCCGTCACGTACTGCGCGGTCGGCTCGCCGGCGTCGGCGGCCTTGCGATACCAGAGGAACGCCTGATGGTTGTCGCGCGGCGTGCCGCGACCGTCGAGAAACTGGTTGGCGAGCGCAAGCTCGGCCTCGACATGCCCCTGCTCCGCCGCCTTCAGCAACCAGCCGTGCGCCGCGGCGGGATCGCGCGCGACGAAATCGCCGTTGTCGTACATCGTGCCGAGGACGTACTGCGCCTGCGTCATGCCGGCCTCGGCCGCCGTGTCGAGCCAGTGCAGGCCGTCCGGCACGTTGGCCGCGGTGCCTTCGCCCTTGAGCAGCATCATCCCGTAGTTGAATTGCGCGAGCCGGTCGCCATGTCCTGCCGCGCGCTTGAAGCCCACGAGCGCGGCATCCAAGTTGCCGGCGTTGTAGTCGGCCACCGCCGCGGTCGTGGCCTTCGACGGCGCGGGCGGCTTGCGCAGCTTCGCGTGCGGGGTCGAGTGCGGTGCGGCGGCGGCGCGCGTCGTGCTTGCGGCGGTGTTCGCGGCAGCCGCATCGGCCGCCAGCGCGGGTGCGCTCGTCACGAACGCGGCACCTGCCGCGCCCAACGCCAGAGATGCCGCCACCGCGCGGGCGGCGCGCGCCGCCCGCTTGCCTGAGCCATTCATGTCCTGTTCTCCTGCTGGCCGCGCACAGCACCTGGCGCGTGCGGCCGGTTGCCCGTCACCCGTGTGGCGGAATCGTTGTTGTATCGGGAAATACGTGTTCGCGGCGCGGCCATCGACCGCGCGCGACGATCATACCGTGGTCAGAAAAGCGCCGCCGGGCGGGCGCGCGGGCGACGCGAAGCGCCGCCCGGCAAGGCGAACGGCGTGCGGGGAAGCCGCAGGAAGGAGAGACGGAATCGCGTGCCGGGCATGGCGCCCGGCCGGAGGATCGGCCAGAGCCTCAGCGCGCCGGATTGCGCTCGACGTCGGCCCAGCAGTTCGGCGTTTCGTAGAGCCGCACGCGTTCGAGGCGCAGGTTGACGCCGTAGTGGTGGGCGTCGTAGACGTTCGCGAGGATGTCGAACGCCACCGCCGCGAGATTCTCGACGGTGGGAATGCGGTCGAGCACGATCGTCTTGTGGTCGGCCATCTGTTCGAGGAACGCCCGCACCTGCTCGTCGCGTGCATAGACGATAAACGCGTGATCCCACTTGCCGACCAGATGCTCCATGGCCAGCGATTTGACGTCGGCGAAACCCATCACCATGCCGCGGTCGGGCGCTCCTTCGGTATCGACGAGATCGCCGCGCAGCGTGATTCGAGCACGTAGCGATGGCCGTGCAGGTTGCGGCACTGGCTGCGGTGATCGGGAATGCGGTGGCCCGCGTCGAAATTCAAGAGAGGCAGAGAAAAGGTCCAAAAGCCGCGAAGCTTTTGGACCTTTTCGAATTTGGTGGCCTGGGTCGGAATCGAACCAACGACACGCGGATTTTCAATCCGCTGCTCTACCAACTGAGCTACCGGGCCAACAGAATAGAAATTCTAGCGAGTCCTGAACAGTAGATCAAGCCCTTTTCGCAAAAAATTTCAGAGGCCGTCTTCCGGCGGCTTCTTGCCGAGTTCGACGCCGAGCTGCTTGAGCTTGCGATACAGGTGCGTGCGTTCGAGGCCCGTCTTTTCCGCGACGCGCGTCATGCTGCCGTTCTCGCGCGCGAGGTGGTACTCGAAGTAGGCGCGCTCGAACGCGTCGCGCGCCTCGCGCAACGGGATGTCGAACGGAATCGCCGCCGCCTGCCCCGTCATGCCGAGCGCGACCTGCACTTCCTCGCCGAGCGTCGGCAGCGCGGCGACCGAGGCCACCGCCGCCGGGCCGGCCGCCGGCTTCGCCGCCGGGCTTTGCGGCACCGGCGCCGAACCGCGCGCCAGGCCGTGCTCGACCGATTTCAGCAGCTTCTGCAACGCGATCGGCTTCTCGAGGAAATCGAGTGCGCCGATCTTGGTCGCCTCGACCGCGGTATCGATCGTCGCGTGCCCGGACATCATGATCACGGGCATCGTCAGTTGCCCGTGGCTCGCCCATTCCTTCAACAACGTGACGCCGTCCGTATCGGGCATCCAGATGTCGAGCAGAACGAGATCGGGCCCGAGTCGCTGACGATAGTCGCGCGCGGCTTGCGCGTTTTCCGCCACCTCGACGACGTGTCCTTCGTCCGCGAGGATTTCCGAGAGCAATTCCCGGATGCCCATTTCATCATCTACCACCAGGATGGTTGCCATTTACGCTGCCCTTGTCTGCCCTGTTGCTTTTGTCTTGGCGGGTGCCGTTCCGCTGTTCGCTCCGCCCTCGGAGCCCGTGGTGTCGTCGGCGAGCTGCAGGAACAGGATGGAAACCTGCGCGCCCTCGACCACTTCACCCTGCATGCGGTTGCGCAGATCGATCCGCGCACCGTGTTCGTCCACGATCTTCTTCACCGTTGCGAGCCCGAGGCCCGTGCCCTTCGCCTTCGTCGTGACGTAAGGCTCGAAAGCTCGCGTCAGGATGCGCGCCGAAAAGCCGGGACCGTTGTCGGACACGCTCAACCGCACCGCGATGCGACGCATGCCGTTCGCATCGGGGTCGCCATATTCTACTGCCCTCGTTTCGAGCCACACACGAGGCTGCGCCGCTTCGGCCACCGAATCCTGCGCGTTCTGCAGCAGATTGTGGATGACCTGGCGCAGTTGCGTAGCGTCGCCGCGGATCACCGGCAGCGGCCCCTGCTCGACCACGATGATGTTCTTGCCTTCGCCCACGCCGTACAGCGTCAGCACTTCGCTGACCAGTTCGTTGAGCTGCAGGTTGCCGAGCACGGTCGGCGGCGTGCGCGCGTAATCGCGGAAATCGTCGACCATGCGCTTCATCGCGGCCACCTGATTGACGATGGTGGTCGCGCCGCGCTTGAGCACTTCGGCGTCGGTCGGCGCGAGCTTGTCGGCGAGCTTCATCTGCAGGCGTTCGGCCGACAGCTGGATCGGCGTGAGCGGATTCTTGATCTCGTGCGCGAGCCGGCGCGCCACTTCGCCCCAGGCCACCGAGCGCTGCGCGGAGATCACGTCGGAGATGTCGTCGAACACCACCACGTAGCCGGCGGTCTGCGGATCGTCGGCCTCGCCCGCGACGGCGGACGCAAGACGCGTGCCGCGCACCAGCAGCGTCAGCGGATCGGTTTCGCCGGGCATCATCACGGCAAACTGCTGCTGCCAGTGGCCGCGATCCTTGCCGCCGCCCTGGCCCGCCGCCTCGCGATCGGCGAAGGCCTTGCGCACCATCGTGCCGAACTCGGCCACCACTGCAAGCTGGTCGAGCACGGTGCCGATCTGCGACTGGAACGGCTGGCGGAAGATCCGCTCGGCGCCGCGGTTGGCGATCGTCAGGCGGAACTGGCGGTCGAGCACGAACACGCCGGCCGTCAGGTTCGCGAGGATGCTCTCCAGGTAGGTTTTCGAATACTCGAGCGCGACGCGGTTGCGCTCCACGGCGAGCCGCGCCTCGGACAGCTGGCGCGTCATCGCGTTGAACGACTGCGTGAGGAAGCCGAGCTCGTCGCGCGTCTTCAGTTCGCGCTTTGGCGTGTAATCGCCCTCGGCCACTTCCTTGGTGCCCTGCGCGAGCAGGAACAGCGGCCGCGCGAGCTGGTTGCCGAGCGCAAGCGCGATCATCATCGCGATGAAGGTGGCCAGGAACAGCGCGAGCGTCAGCGTGCCGATGTACATCTTGCGCAGGCCGCTGCGGCCCAGCGATTTCTCCTGGTACTCGCGATAGGCGCGCTGCACGGCGTCGGCATTGCGGGCGAGCGTGGGCGAGACGGGCTGCGTCAGCTGCAGGTAGCGCTCGACGGGCTGCAGCAGCGCCGTCGACGAATCGGGAATGCGCTGCACCACGCGCAGCCGCAGCGCGCCCTTCGCGCCGCGCGTGCGCGGATCGCCGCCCACCTCGCCCTCGATCGCCGGGTAGCCACTGTGCTCGCGCGCCTGGCTCAGCATCAGCGGAGTGGGCATGTCGTCGGGGATCAGCGCGGCGAAATTGCCCGAGGCCTGCGCGACGATGTGCAGATCGGGCGCCGCGCCCGTGCTGTTGTGGCCCGGCTCGACGATGGTGGCGTCCTGCACGCCGAACTGATCGCGCAGGCGCAGCAGCGTCAGCGTGGTGCCGTTGGTATTGGTGTCGGCGCTCGACAGCTGCTCGGACATCAGCCGCGCCTTGTTCTGCAGATCCGACAGCGAGGCGTCGAGCATGCCGCGCCCGAGGTTCAGGCCGGCCGTCAGCGCGGTCTCGACGTTGACGTCGAACCACGACTCGATGCTGCGCGAGACGAACTGGTACGACACGATGTAGATAATCCCGCCCGGCACCACGCCCACCAGCGCGAAGAAGATCGCCAGCTTGGCGAGCAGCCGCGTGCCGAACTTGCCCTTGCGCAGGCGCGCCACGATCATCCCGCCGAGCCCGAACACCACCAGCAGGAACACCAGCGCGACGAGGATGTTCGCGGTGTAGAGCCACGAGTAGTAGCGGTCGAAGAATTCGGTGTTGGCGCTCGCGGCGGCGAGCAGCACCAGCAGCAGCAGCGCCGTGACCGCGACGGTCGAGACGAGCACGCGAATCAGCAGGCTCTTGCCGAAGAAGCGGCGCAGGCTATTTCGCACGATCGGTCACCGTGAACGTGAAGCGCTTCCAGTCGGACACCAGCGTCCAGTCGCGGTTGTTCACCGCGTCCACCTGGAACGGCTTGGGCATCAGCGCGGTGTCGAGCTGCATGCGCACCGAGGCCGTGTAGGTTTCGCCGGCCTGCACCTGATTGCGATCGATCACGTGCCAGGACGTGACGTGCTGCACCACCGCCAGCGCCTCCTTCAAGCTCGGGAAGCCGAGCGCCAGGCCGCCCGTGGAGACGCGATATTCGCGCGTGAGCGGCTGGAACGACAGGCGGATGGTTTGCGTGACCGACACCGGCTGTTCGTAGAACCAGTACCAGCGCGCGCGGCTCAGTTCGAAATCGGTCGTGAAGTAGAGCGGAATGCCCTTGTTGACGGCGTCTTCGAGGTTGGCGTTCAGCTCGAACTCGAAGCGCGCGTCGAGCGCCCAGCCATTGCCGTCCGATTGCAGCGACGCGCGCTGGACGTTGACCGGGTCGGCATGGGCGGCTGGCGCGGCAGCCGCGAGGCACAGCGTGATCGCGACCAGCAGCGCGGCCGCGAACCGAAGTGGAAGGAGGCGAGAGATCGTCACCGTTTCTGAAAGCGCGCGTAGAAGAATCCGTCGTGATCGACCGACCGCGCAGCGGCGTCGTGACCGGCATCGTCCGGCAGCCGGCCCGCGGCGGCCCGCGGCAGCAGCTGCCCGGGCGCGTCCAATCGTACCGCATCTTGAACCGCCTCTTCAAACCAGCGCGCCTGCTGCTCGCCTTCCTCGGGGAAGATCGAGCACGTCACGTACAACAATTCGCCGCCCGGTTTCAGCAGCGGCCACAATGCCAGCACGATGCGACGCTGCTCGGCCACCAGCGCGGCCACGTCGGTTTCGCGGCGCAGCCAGCGGATGTCGGGGTGACGCCGCACGATGCCCGAGGCCGAGCACGGCACGTCGGCCAGGATCCGGTCGAACGCCTGCCCGTCGTGCCAGGCGGCCGGGTCGCCCGCATCGCCCACCCGCACGTCGACCGCGAGCTTCAGGCGTTGGAGGTTCTCGCCGATGCGCGTGGCGCGCGACGCATCGCTTTCGAGCGCCACCACGTCCACGTCGGCCAGCTCCAGCAGATGGCCGGTCTTGCCGCCCGGCGCCGCGCAGGCGTCGAGCACGCGCATGCCGTCCTGCACGCCGAGCCATTCGGTCGCGAGCTGCGCGCCGGCATCCTGCACCGACACCACGCCGTCCGCGAACCCGGGAATCCGGTCCACCGGCACCGCCGCCGCGAGCCGCACCGCGTGCCGGCCGACGGCCCACGCGTCGATCCCGTGTTCGGCCAGCGTGGCCAGATAGCCCTCGACGCTTGCCCGCCGCGCGTTGACGCGCAGCGTCAGCGGGCCGGGCGCGTCGCCGGCGGCGAGAATCGCCTGCCAGTCGTCCGGCCAGGCGCGCTCGACCGCGTCGATCCACCAGTCGCGGTAGTTCCAGCGTGCGCTGCGCACCGCCTGCCATTGCGCGGCGAGCGCCGTGCGTTCGCGCAGGAACCGGCGCAGCACCGCATTGACCAACCCCTTCGCGAACACGAACTCGCGGCGCGCGCCAAGCGCCGTCACGGCCTGATCGACGACGGTGAACGGCGCGTAGGCGGCATCGGCCTCGTCGTCGGCCAGCAGCGCGAGCGCGCAGGCCAGCATCGCGTGCACGTGCCCGGGCGGCGCCTTCGCGACCAGCGTGCCGATCAGCCAGTCCGTGGTGCCGAGCCGGCGCATCGCGCGGTAGGCGATGTCCTGGATCGCGCCGCGCGACAGGCTGCGCGACGCCGCCGGCTGGGCCGCCTGCACCGCGGCCAGCGCGGCGGGCAACGCGCTGCCGTTAGACACCGCCACCAGCGCCTGCGCCGCGCCGTCGAGCGCGAAGCCGAGCGAATCGGGCGGCAGGTGCAGCGCCGACAGGCGCGCGGCGACCGGCGCCGGCTTGCCAGGATTGGCGTGACGCGGACGGGACGGACGGGGAGAGCGAGGCTGGTTCATCGGGTACGGAATCTTGCGCAGCGGCGCCGGGCAGGTTGCCCGGCGGGCGGGAGTGGCGTCAAATGGGGAATTGTAGCGCGCCGCCGCCGCGGATTCCCGTGCGGTTCGGCCGATGCCCCCGACCGGCGTCCCGGATCGCCGCGGCCGGTTGCCGGACAAGCACGCCGGTCGGATGCGCGCCCCTGCGACGGTCGCGGCCAAGCGCCGCATTTCCTCAGACCCGATATGCCCCGGCTGCTCCTGCGATCGGTGCGGAATCGCACGGACGCGGGCGCGCCGCAATTCGTCTAATAGAAGCCACGGAGCACCGAGGGGCAAGGCGTTCGACACCGGACCGGCCACGACGCGCACCGCGGGACGCCCGCCCAGCCGGACGTCCCGCGCGCGACGCGGGCGCCGGGCCGCGGGACGCGGTCATGACCAGCGGGGGTTGGAGTCAGCGCATGCCACGGGGCTGGTGGATCGCGGCACCACACGGCTCGAACCGCCGAACGCATCAGCAGTACCTCACGGGGACCACCTTCCATGAAAACCGCACTGCGCCGCATCCTTTCCGAATCCGCCCGTCTGAGCGTGCCGGTCGACACGCTCGCCGACGACGCCGATCTCTACGCCGCCGGCCTCTCCTCGCTCGCCACCGTCCACCTGATGCTCGCCATCCAGGACGAGTTCGGCATCGAAGTGCCGGACCGCATGCTCACGCGCCGCCTGTTCTCGAGCATCGACTCGCTGGCCGCCGCCGTCGCCGAACTGCAGAAGGCCGCAGCATGAGCTCGCCGCTGATCCATCAGCCGACCGCGGCGGATCCGGTCGGCTCGACCGCGCTGGCGACCGCCGCCGCGAGCGACGTGCCGGGCACGGCGGACCTGGCGCAGCAGATCCTGCCGGTCCCGATGCCGGCCGTCATTCCGTCGGCCGCCGCGTGCGGGTCCCCCGCACTGCAGCCGCAACCGTCGCCGGAGCCCGACTGGCGCGCCGCCGCCCGCCGCTGCGCCGAGCTCGCCGCCCAGTTCGCCGACGCGGTCGACCGCGAGGCGCGCTTCCCGTTCGAGGCGTTCTAGGCATTGCGCCGCGAGCGTCTGCTGTCGGCACTCGTGCCCGCCGCGTACGGCGGCCCGGGCCTGTCGCTGGCCGATGTCGGCGAGATCTGCGAAACGCTCGCGCACGGTTGCGCGTCGACGGCGATGGTCTACGCGATGCATCAGATCCAGGTAGCCTGCATCGACCGCCACGCCAACGGCAACGCCTGGCAGCGCGCGCTGCTCGGCAAGCTCGTCGAGCATCAATGGCTGCTCGCTTCGGCCACCTCGGAGGAAAACATCGGCGGCAGCATGCGTACCAGCGCCTGCGCGGTCGAACTGGACGGCGCGCACTTCCGGATCGACAAGGCCTGCCCGACCATCTCCTACGGCGCGCACGCCGACGCGATCCTCGTCACGGCGCGCCGCACCGCCGACGCGGCGGCCTCGGATCAGGTGCTGATCGTCGCGCTGCGCGACGAGACGCGGCTCGACCGGCGCAACGGCTGGGATGCGATGGGCATGCGCGGCACCTGCAGCGAAGGCTTCGGGCTGATCGCCACCGGCCACGCCGACCAGATCCTCGCCACGCCGTTCGCCGAGATCGCCGACCGCACCATGCTGCCCGTCTCGCACACGCTGTGGGCCGCCATCTGGACCGGCATCGCCGGCGACGCCGTGAACCGCGCCAAGGCGTTCTTCCGCGCGCAGGCCCGCGCCAAGCCCGGCTCGGTGCCGCCCGGCGGCGTGCGCCTGGCCGAAGCGGCGGGCCTGCTGCAGATGATGCAGGCGCGCCTTGCCGCCGCCTTCCAGGCCGAACGCGCCGAACACCTCGCCGCGCTGCGCCCGACCGACGACGCGCCGCTCGCCGCGATGCTCGGCTTCGCCGCTGACATGAACACGCTGAAGACCGCCATCTCGCAAACGACCCTGCAGGTCGTGCAGCAGGTGCTGATGATCTGCGGCATGGCGGGCTACAAGAACGGCACGCCGTTCAGCGTCGGGCGCCACCTGCGCGACCTGCATTCCGCGCCGCTGATGATCAACAACGACCGCATCGCGCAGAACACCGCGAGCCTCCTGCTGGCGCAGCGCCCGGCCACCCACGCGAAAGGATGACACGATGAACACCATGACGATCGACGCCGCCGCACGCGCGCCCGCTGCGCACATCGAGGCCGCCCACCTGCGCGACGCGCTGCTGGCCGCGGGCATCCTGATCGAGACCGGCGAGGACGGCCTGTACGGCCGCAGCCAGGTGTTCGAGGACGTGATCGAGCGCCTGAACGTGGCGATCACGCATCTCGGCGCGGATCAGCAGGCCGAACTGCTGCGCTTTCCGCCCGCGATGCGCCGCACCGATTTCGAGGACAGCGAATACCTGAAGAACTTCCCCGATCTGGCCGGCACCGTGCATGCGTTCTGCGGCAGCGAGATGGGCCACCGCCGCCTGCTGACGGCGCTCGACAAGGCGATGGAAGCCGGCCCGGAAGATCGCGACACGGCGTGGGTGGAGCAGCAGCCCACCCGCATCGTGCTGACGCCGGCCGCCTGCTATCCGATCTATCCGGTGATCGCCAGGCGCGGCCCGCTGCCGGTCGGCGGGCGCACCGTCGACGTGATGTCGTACTGCTTCCGCCACGAACCGTCGCTCTATCCGGCGCGCATGCAGATGTTCCATCAGCGCGAATACGTGCGGATCGGCAGCGGCGAGCAGGTGCTCGACTTCCGGCAACGCTGGATCGAGCGCGGCTCGCTGCTCGTCAGGCTGCTGAACCTGCCGCTCGAAGTGGATCTCGCCAACGATCCGTTCTTCGGCCGCGGCGGCAAGATCGTCGCCGACAGCCAGCGCGCGCAGGCGCTCAAGTTCGAACTGCTGATCCCGGTGTCGAGCGACGAGAAGAAAACCGCCTGCCTGTCGTTCAACTATCACATGGAGCACTTCGGCGAGATCTGGCGCATCGCCTGCGCCGACGGCTCGATCGCGCTCACCGCCTGCGTGGGCTTCGGCATGGAGCGCATCACGCTGGCGCTGTTCCGCCATCACGGCCTCGACGTCCAGGCCTGGCCCGAGGGCGTGCGCGCGTTGCTGTGGGGCGACACGGGCGCCTGCGTGGCGCGCGGCATCGACGGCCTGGCGGGCACGCCGGGCGCGCGCCTGGCCGGAGGCGCCGCATGAATCCGGTCGCCCACGCACCCGGCTTCGTCGCCGAGCCGCCAGCCGGCGCGGCCCTGCCGCCGAGCCGGCACGCCGCGCATGCGCTGCATCAGGGCGAGCGCGTCTGGCAGGAAACCAACTGCTACGTCGACCTGTGGATCGAGCTGCTGCACGGCTTCGGGCTCGAACCGCGCGCGGCGCTCGCGTTCACCGTCACGCAGTATTTCGAGGGCGATCAGTTCACGTTCTTCAAGTTTCCGCTGGAGGACATCGAGCGCCTGTACGGCACGCAGGTGCAGGAGCTGGCGATCTACGATTCGATCGAGGCCCACGTGCTCGCGCAGACGCAGCGCGGCAACACGGTGCTCGCCGAAGTGGACGGCTTCTACCTGCCCGACACGCGCGGGAGCTAAAGTCAAATCTGGTGTACAGGGCGTCGGCATGATCAGGCGGCGAGCGATTGCTGAGCCGGTGTGCTGTCGGTCACCGGTACCCCATCTTTGAACGGCATGCCCGCCAGCAGCTCGGTCAGCTTCTCGGGCGCGCGGATCTTGCGCCACGACTCTTCGGCCGATTCGATCAGCTTGAACGCCAGCCCGAGAAACGTCGCGCGCGACACGCAGTTGCGCGTACGCTTCGTCCGATGACGCACCGTCGCGAACGTCGACTCGATCGGGTTCGTCGTACGCAGATGCTGC
>WNEB01000029.1 GCA_009914575.1 Burkholderia gladioli | reverse complement strand
CATTATAGGCCGCCCAATTCCTGACACGGTAGCGTGCCTTCGGCTCACCTTTCTTGTGTATGTCCTTGCGCATTTTCTTGTCAAAAATTAGGCAGTTACTCTGGAATCTGACTTGATAGGAGGCTGGTCCCGCGACCGTTGCGCGTAAACGTCAACGGATCTCGCTCGATTTATGCAACAACGCCGCCGCGACGCACTCGCTGATCGGCCTGGCCGCGGTGTGCATCGCCTACGCCGTGGTGGCCGAGCCGGAAGCGTTCGGCCTCGTGCCGCAGGACGCGGCGGCCGCCAACTTCATCCCGTTCGGCAACCGCATCGAGCTGTTCATCGGCACGTTCGTGGGCGCGATCACGTTCTCGGGCTCGGTGATCGCGTTCGGCAAGCTGTCGGGGAAATACAAGTTCCGGCTGTTCCAGGGCGCGCCGGTGGTGTACGCGGGCCAGCACCTGATCAACCTGATGCTGGCGCTCGGCATGCTCGGCTTCGGCATCCTGTTCTTCCTGACGCAGGCCTGGCTGCCGTTCATCGTGATGACGGCGATCGCGTTCGCGCTGGGCGTGCTGATCATCATCCCGATCGGCGGCGCGGACGTGCCGGTGGTGGTGTCGATGCTGAACTCGTATTCGGGCTGGGCGGCGGCCGGCATCGGCTTCTCGCTCAACAACCCGATGCTGATCATCTCCGGTTCGCTGGCGGGCTCGTCGGACGCGATCCTGTCGTACATCATGTGCCACGCGATGAACCGCTCGTTCTTCAACGTGATCCTCGGCGGCTTCGGCGGCGAGGCGGGCGCGGGCGACGCGGCCGGCGCGAAGGAGCAGCGGCCGGTGAAATCGGGCTCGGCCGACGATGCCGCGTTCATGCTCGCCAACGCCGAAACGGTGGTGATCGTGCCGGGCTACGGCCTGGCCGTGGCGCGCGCAGCATGCGCTCAAGGAGCTTACCGAGACAAGCTGATCGAGAAGGGCATCGACGTGCGTTACGCGATCCACCCGGTGGCCGGGCGCATGCCGGGCCACATGAACGTGCTGCTGGCCGAGGCCGAGGTGCCGTACGACCTGGTGTTCGAGATGGAGGACATCAACAACGCGTTCGGCCAGACCGACGTGGTGCTGGTGCTCGGCGCGAACGACGTGGTGAACCCGGCCGCGAAGAACGATCCGAAATCGCCGATCGCGGGCATGCCGATCCTGGAGGCGTACAAGGCGCGCACCGTGATCGTCAACAAGCGCTCGATGGCGTCCGGCTACGCGGGGCTCGACAACGAACTGTTCTACATGGACAAGACGATGATGGTGTTCGGCGACGCCAAGAAGGTGGTCGAGGACATGGTCAAGTCGGTCGAATAGCCGGCGGCGGCCGGCGCGGCGTTCAGCCCGCCGGCCAATCCTTGCCGCATTCGCGTTCGAGCGTGCGCAGGAAATCGGCGAGCCGGCGGCCGTCGATGTCGGGATGCACTTCGCAGGCGGTCGCGCCGCGCATCCGCGCCACGTCGAAATTGCGGAAATCGCCGCGCAGTTCGCACCACGCGGGCACCGTCCATTGCCCGCCCCAATAGGCCAGGCCGAGCGGCCAGATGCGCCGCTCGCTGGCCGCATCCTTCTTGTCCCGATAGCGGAAATGCACGACGCGCCGTTCCTCCAGCGCGCGGTGCAGCACGTCCATCGTTTCGGAATAGGCGGCATCTACGCGCTGCGACGGCGCGAACACCGGCAGGCGGTCGAGAGCACGACGCGCTTGTCGGCCGGCATCGCCGAGGCGATCTTGGCCAGCGCCGAGCGCGCGCCGCCGGCGAAGCGCGTGCCGCCCCACGATTCGAGCATGCGCGCGCCGGCCGCGAGCGCGGACAGCTCGTCGACCGTGAACGTCAGCGGCGGCAGGCTGGCCGCGCGATTGAGCCGGTAGCCGATGCCGGCCTCGCCCTCGATCGGCACGCCCGACAACTGCAGATCGGGGATGTCGCGGTAGACGGTGCGCGGCGAGATCGCGAGCCATTCGGCCAGTTGCTGCGCGGTCGTCAGGCGGCGGCCGCGCAGCAATTCGGCGATCTGGAACAGGCGGTCGGCGCGGCGGGTCATAGGGCGGGCGCAGCGAAAGCGTGGGCAGTGCCGCGATGATAGCGCCGCGCACGCGGCGCGGCGCCGTTCGTCGCGCCGGTGCCGCCGTCGCGCAACGCGTTCAGCGGGCGCTCGCGTGCAGGCCGACGCGTTTGCCCTCGGTGTCGAACGCGTAGGCGATGTAGCCGATGCCGCGCGGCAGCTCGTGCACCGGGCCGTCGACGGCCCGCCCGCGCGCCTGGCGCGCTCGATCGTCGCCGTCACCGATTCGCCGGCGCCGAGATACACCACCGGGCCGGCCTTGGCGGGCTTGCTGCCGTGCGGATCCTGCACCAGCGCGCCGCTGGTCGCGCCTTCGCCGTAGAACACGGCGATCGGCGAGCCGCTGAAGTTCTCGCGGCGCAGGCGAATCTCGAGCATCGATTCGTAGAAGCGCGTGGCGCGGTCGAGATCGACGGTCGGGATCTCGAACCAGGTGATCGGGTGGCGCGTGAGCGGGGCGGCGGTGGTCGTGGGGGTGGCGGTCGTCATGGGGCGTCTCCGAAAGGGGAAGTGGCGGGGAGGAGCGTATCGCGTCGGATGCGTGAGACGCAGTGTGGCGGGGGGCTGCTGACAACGTGCTGTCAGCAGCCGGCAGCAGCGCGGCAAGACGACGAAGCGCGCGGCCGGAAACGCGACAGGCCCGGAAAATCCGGCCCTGTCGGGTGAGACATGCGATGCGCGGCGTGGGCCGCGCGACGCCGGCTTATTCGTCGGCGCCCGGCTCGCCGGCCTGACGGCGCACGCTGCCCGCCATCATGTCGAAGCGGAACAGCCGGCATTCGAGCGCGCCGTTGAACAGCGGCGTCTTGGCCGATTCGCGCAGACGCAGCAGGCCCGGCAGCGAGCGGTCGGAGGTCAGCAGGAACGCCTGCCAGCCCGTGAAACGCTGCTTGAGCGCCGTGCCGAGCGCGATGAAGAACTCGTTGTCGGGCGGCGCGTCGGTGTGGGTGCGGCGGAACGCGTCGTCGGCGCCGCGGTTGCGGCCCGTCTCGCGCACTTCGCCGCGTGCGTTGCGCCCGCGCACCTCGATCCGCTCGCCGTACGGCGGGTTCGCGATGATCAGGCCCGGCGCGTCGCACGGCGGCGCCATGAAGCGCGCATCGACCTGCTTGAGGGAGACGCCCGGCGCGCCGGCGCGTTTGATGTTGGCGCGCGCCTTGTCGAGCATGTCGCCCGAGATGTCGCTGCCGTACACCTGCAGCCCGTCGCGGCGGCTGCGCGCGGCGCGCTTGGCGTCCACCGCGGCGACCTTCAGCGTCTGCCAGGCGGTGATGTCGTATTGCTTGAGCTTTTCGAAGCCGAAGCGGCGTTCGACGCCCGGCGCGACAGCCAGCGCGATCTGCGCGGCTTCGGCCAGGAACGTGCCGCTGCCGCACATCGGGTCGTACAGCGGCACCTCGGGCGTCCAGCCCGCCAGGCGCAGGATGTGCCGGCGGCGAGGTTCTCGCGCAGCGGCGCCGCGCCCTTGTCGAGCCGCCAGCCGCGCTTGAACAGCGGCTCGCCCGAGGTGTCGAGGTACAGCGTGCAGTGCGTGGCGGTCAGGAACGCGAACACGCGCACGTCGGGCAGCGCGGTGTCGATGCTCGGACGCGAGCCGGTTTTCTCGCGCAAGCGGTCGCAGATCGCGTCCTTGACGCGCAGCGTCGCGAATTCGAGGCTCTTGAGCGGCGACTTGATCGCGGTGATGTCGACGCGCAGCGTCTGGGCGGGCGCGAACCAGCGATCCCAGGGCTGTTCGAGCGCGAGCGCGAAGACGTCCTGTTCGCTGCGGTACGGGCTATCGGCGATCTTCAGCAGCACGCGGCTGGCGATCCGCAAATAGAGGTTCGCCGCCATCGCGGCCATCCAGCCGCCGCGGAAGTGGACACCGCCCGGCACCTGGGCGCCAACCTCGAACGGCGCGCCGCCGGTGCGGCGGGCGCCGATCTCGGCCAGCTCGGCCGCCAGCACGGCCTCGAGCCCGCGCGGGCAGGGAGCGAAGAAATCGAAGTCAGAAGAGGACATAAGGCGGGGCGGTGCGTGCAAAAGCCGTCATTGTACGCGGCCCGGGGGCCGGTGCCGGCGCGGATCGGCATGAAGGCGGGCGGGGCGCTCGGGCCGCGGGTCGCGGCGTGGGCCGGGGATGCCGGGCGGCTGCCGTTCGCGCGGCGCGCGAGGACGGCTCCGGAGGCGGAG
This sequence comes from Burkholderia gladioli, assembly GCA_009914575.1. GTDB lineage: Bacteria > Pseudomonadota > Gammaproteobacteria > Burkholderiales > Burkholderiaceae > Burkholderia > Burkholderia gladioli_B. Next base: position 7,043 of record WNEB01000029.1, on the reverse strand, counting down.
CCGCACGAGGGGCGGAACGCGGAAAGCAGGGACGACGCGCCGTCGCCCCTTGCCGCCCGTCAGTGCGAGCGCGAACCCGGTGCGTGTCCGTCCTGCCCGCTCGCGGCCTGCGGCCAGATCAGGCTGGCCGGGTTCGCGCGCACGGCGCGCCAGATCGCGGCGATCAGCGCGCGCACCTTGGTCGGCCGCAGCGCGCGCGAGCGCACCGCCATCGTGAACGCCAGCGCGAAGCTCACGGCCACGTTGAGCACCGCCATCGACAGCACGCCGGCTATCGCCCACCACAGCTCGCCCGAGCCGAGCGCGCGCTCGCCGATCACGCCCACCGCCACGCCGATCGAGCCGGCCGACAGCGTGACGTGGCGCACCTCGAAGCCGAACGCGAACGCGCTGACGATCGCCGGCACCAGCCCGAGCATCATGCCGAGGCCGACGTTGCCGATCACGCCGGCCACGTTGGTGCGGCAAAAGCGCGCCAGCCTCGCCGCGCCGGCCACGCCGAGCGTCAGGCGCAGGCGGCGGTGCCAGGCGATCGCATCGCCGACGCGATGCAGCACGCCGGTCAGCCCCGCGTAGAACGGCGTCGGCCCGAGCAGCGAGAACGACCGCAGCGTGGCGTGCGCCTTCTCGACGGAGATCACGTCGGCATGCAGCCACGCGTGCGCGCCGAGCTGCACGGCCAGGCAGACGGGCAGCACCGCCAGCACGTTGCCGGAGATCGCGGCCGCCTGCGTGCGGATCAGCGCCACCACCGACACCACGAAACGCCGCACGCCTTCCTCGTGACCGATGTCGTCGAGTTCGCGCGCGAGCGTGGGCGCGGTCATCGCCGGCTGCTTGGCGGCCAGCGTGAAATGCAGGAAGTGCATCAGCGTGAAGCTGGCCGCGTAGTTGATGCCGGCCAGCACGCCCTCGATCATCGATTGCAGGTGCGCGCCGGTGATCCAGAACTTCACGCAGACGGTGGCCACCGTCACCAGCCCGCCGCCATCCGCATCATCTTCAGGTAGTCGGCGCGGACGCGCGTGATGTAGTGCTCGCCGGTGTCGGCGTTGGTTTCCACGAGCTTGCGCGCGAACAGCGAGAAATTGCTGCGCACCAGGTGCGAGACGCTCTGGCTGTTCTGGTTCGCGTCGATCAGCTCGGCGGCCAGGCGCGCGAGGCCGCGCGGGTCGTTGCGCGCCATCCAGGCGTCGAGCAGTGCCTCGGCGCGCTGGATCCGCATGCGCATGCGCTCGACCTGGAACACGATGTCGACCGACACGCCGTTGCGATACAGATGCGCGGACACGTCGTCGGTCGACTGGCGGCATTCGTCGAGCAGCACGCGCAGGTAGTTGACCTCGTGCAGCAGCCGCGCCGGCTCGGCGTGGCCGGCGTCGTCCTGGGCGGCTTCCACGGCCAGCATCGCGCGCGTGAGCCGGTAGAACGGCTGCGCCTCGGCGGGCTTGCGCGCGTCGTCGTCCGACAGGCGGCTGCGCACCGTTTGCGACAGCCCGGTCGAGCTGATCTGCAGCGTCAGGTTGTGCAGCGCGGCCAGCAGGTCGCGCGAGAACGAGCCGGGCTGGTGGCGCTCGGTCTCGGAGATGTCGTGGGCGAACAGCGCCTGCAGGCGCGCGAGCAGATCGACCGGCAGCGCGTCGATCCAGGCGGCGTCGCCGGGCGCGGGGGACATCAGCGTGAACAGCGCGGCCAGTTCGCGGCGGTTCGGCGCGGGCGGGATCAGCGAGGCGTCGATGCGTTCGAACAGCGCGCCGAAGAAGCCCGAATGCACCGGCATGCCCGCGTCGCAGAGCAGCGAGATGCTGTCGCTTTGGCGCAGCAGCGCGCGCAACATGCGCGCGACGTTGGTTTTCCAGGCGGGATTGCGGTCGAGCACGTGCAGCACGTAGCGCAGCCGCGCGTGCGAGGCGAAGCGGCGCGGCGCGTCGGTCTCGGCCGGCTGCATGCCGCCTTCGCGGCGCAGCCAGTGAGCGAGTTCGATCAGCCATTCGCTGCGCTCGGCATAGGGCGCGGCGGCGTTGGCGGTGGCCAGCAGCGCGTCGAGCTGGTGGCTCGCGCTGCGCGCGGCGCGCCATTTCTTCAGGAGCGTGGCAAGGGAACGGAACATGGCAGCTAACGGTCAGGCGCCGCGGGTGGCGGCGCGGGTCGGTCGGACGGGGGAGCGGCACGCGCCGCGCCGGGAGGGCGGCGGCAGTGGCTTCCGAAGATTGGTGCGGCGGGCGGCGCGCCGTGAGGAGCTTGCCGCGCGCGGCCCGGGTGCGTCAATCGGTCAGAAAAGAGCGGGGCGGCCGAGGCATGGGCCGCTGCATCGGTCGATTATCGGGCCGGCGGATGGGCGGCGGATGACAAGGATTGTCAAATGCGGACGGCGGCGCGCGGCGCGGCGGGCGGAAACCGGTGCACGGGGCCGGCGGCCCCGTGTTCCGAATCGGCGGTGAACCGGCCGGCAATCGTCCGGCAACCGGCGCTCAGTCGGCCGCTTCCGCCGGACACCGCACCGCCGCCGGGTTCGCCACGTCGCTCTTCGGCGCCGCCGGCGCCGCCGGCGCCGGCGCGGCCGCCATCGCGCGCACGCCCGCGGCGATGCGCCCGGCCAGCTTCGCCGATCGCCTTGCGGTGGCCGGCCACCAGCGCGTCGTAGCCCGCGCCGACCGGCTCGGCGAGCGCGGTGCGGCAGGTCATCACCGATTGCGTGCTCAGCGCGCGCACGCTCCACACGGCGTCGATCGCGACCTTGCTGCCGGGCCACGATTCGAAGCGTTGCACGTCGACGCTCACGCGATACACGGGCACGCTCGGCGGCACTGCCGAATCGGCCACGTCGATGGTGTCGAGGCGGCGCGTCAGCGCGCCCGACAGCGCGCGGCGGATCTCGTCGGCCGGCGTCGAGGCCCAGCGGTGCTCCTCGAGCACGCGTCGCCGCGCTGCACGACGAGCTGCGGCTTGGCGACCTGCTCGGGCACGTTGACGGTCGGCACCTGGATCAGGAACGCCGCGGGTTGGCCGGCATCGCGCGGCCGGCGGTGAGCTTGCCGGCGTCGCCCGACAGCGTGTAGAAGTGCGCGCTCGGCGAGGCGCAGCCGGTGGCCAGCGCGACGCCGGTGGCGGCGGCCAGGGCGGCCAGCGCCTTCAGGCCGGCGCGCGCGACGCGGCGAGTCGGACGGGGCGTGGATACGCTCATTTCTGGTCTCCGGGTTTGCCGCGGAGCAGCGATTCGGGATGGCGCTCCATGTAGTCGGCGAGGTTGTTCAGCGATTGCAGCGTGCGCGTCAGTTCCTTCAGCGCGCCGCGCACGTCGGATTGCAGCGGCGAATCCTGCTGCAGCGTGGCTTCGGCCGTCGTGAACGTCTGCTTGGCCGCCGACAGCGTGTCGCGCGCGCCTGCGGCGCCACCTGCGTGTCGAGCTGCTGGAACAGCTTGTCGGCGTGCTTGAGCGCGTCGTTGAGGTTGTTGCCGATCTGGTCGAACGGAATCTTGTGGCTCTCTTGAAATTTGAGTGGGTGAAAAGGGCCGCCGGGGTACGAAAACCTACGTCGCAAAACGGTATCTTCCCCCCCTAGCCCCGCCCCAAGGCGGCGAAGTCCTCGCCGCCGGACGGGCTCGGGGGCCAGGCGGCGCAAGGCTTTGCCTGGCCCGAGCCCTCAAGCGTGCTCGTAGATTTCTCCGTATCAAGGGTTCGCTGCGCCGGGCTTCGCCCGCCCTTGACCCGGAAAAATCCACCCACTCGAAATTCAAGAGAGGCGTATTTCACCTGGGTCTTGCCCGGCTCCAGCCCCTCGGCGTTGCGGAAGCTGATGGTGATCTCGGGGCCGCGGTCGAACACCGACTTGACCACCAGCCCGATGCCGATCAGCGCGGCGACCAGCGGCACCAGCCACGCCAGCGACGGCAGCCAGCCGGTGCGGCGCGCGACGACGGCGTCCGGCAGGTCGAGCGGATTGGGCGGGGTCGGGGGAGCCGCATTCTGGTCGTGTTGCGGGCCTTGCGGACTATTCATGGTGTTTTCCAGAGGTGACGACGTGGTCCCAGATCAGGCGCGGATCGAACTGCATCGAGGCGAGCATGGTGAGGATCACCACCGAGCCGAATGCGATCGCGCCGGGGCCGGCAGTGATTTCGGCGAGCGAGCGGAAGTGGACGAGCGCGACGGTCAGCGTGACGACGAAGATGTCGAGCATCGACCAGCGGCCGATCCGTTCGACGATGCGGTACAGCCGGGTGCGCTGCACCGGTCGCCAGCTCGAACGGCGTTGCGCGGTGAACACGAGGATGGTCAGCGCGCCGAGCTTGAGCATCGGCACGAGGATGCTGGCGACGAACACGACCAGCGCCAGCGGCCAGTCGCCCGAGGTCCAGAAATAGACGACCCCGCTCATGATGGTGTCTTCCTGCGAGCCGACGATCGAGTCCGTGCGCATGATCGGCAACAGGTTCGCGGGAATATACAGGATCGCGACCGCGATCAGCAGCGCCCAGGTGCGCGCGACGCTGTCGGGCTTGCGCAGATGCAGCGCGGCGCCGCAGCGCGCGCACGGTTCGGGCGGATGCGCGTAGGGGCGCTTGAGCGTTTGCACACGTGGCCGCAGGCGTGGCAGCTCGCCATGCCGTGGCTGGCGGCGGTGGTGATCTTCATCGGCGCGGCGCTCCGGCGTGGGCATGCGCATCGTGAGGCCGGGCGCCGCGGCGCGCGCGCATCTCGTCGGCGATGTCCCACAGCGCGCGCGGATCGAACATCACCACCACGGCCAGCATCAGCGTCAGGGCGCCGAACGCGAACAGCGCCGCCTCGGGCACCACGCGCGCCAGGCTGACCATCTTCACGATCGTCACGAGGATGCCGAGCATGAACACCTCGATCATCCCCCACGGTCGCACCAGCTGGATCGCGCGCATCACGTCGTTGAAGGTCGGCGGCACGGCGCCCGCGCGCAGCGCGAACAGCACGTAGAGCAGCGCGGCCATCTCGATCAGCGGGAACAGCAGCGTCGAGCAGAACACGATGACCGCCACCACCTCCATGCCCTGATCCCACAGCGCGCCGATCAGCGTGGTTTGCACGTGCATGCCGTTCACGTCCATTTCGAGGATCGGAAAGGTCTGAGCAATGATGAAGTGATCAACGCGGCCAGCGTCAACGCGCAGACGCGTTCGAGGCGGCTCGCGGTGGCGCGGTAGAGCAGGGCGTCGCAGCGTGGTCAGCGGGCGGCCTCTTTGCCGCTAAGCTGCGTTTTATGCAACAGCGCGTCGCACTCATGACAGGCAATCAGTTCGTTTCTTTCCATATGGGAAGCCGGTTGCGCGGCATTGCGAGTACGCAGGAGCGGGCGGGAAGCCGCGCCAATCTTACCAAAAGGGCATTTTTGCGGTGTCAAGGCCCGGTTACGGCAAGGTAACGGTGCATTACGCCGGGTTGGCGGCATGCTGCCCGATTCTGACCGTTTTGCCAGTTTTCAGTTGCCTCGGCTGTCAGATTGTTGGGTTAGCATGGCGGCCTTGAATCCGTCGCATCCGCCGTTGCGGCAAGCGACGTTCCACCGCACTTCCCTGGGCTCCGACACATCATGGCATCGTCCCTTACGCTGAACCGGCCGGCCGCCTATACGCGCACCGCGATCGCGCTGCACTGGCTGATCGCGCTGCTGATCATCTGCGGTTTCGCGCTCGGCTGGGTGATGACCGACATTCCCGGCTTCACGCCCACCAAGCTCAAGTATTTCTCGTGGCACAAGTGGATCGGCGTGACCGTGTTCGCGCTGGCCGTGATCCGCGTGCTGTGGCGCGCCACGCACGCCGCGCCGCCGCTGCCCGCCGGCACCTCGAAGCTCGTCAAGGGCGTGGCGCACGCGGTGCACGGGGTGCTCTACGTGCTGATGCTGGCGATCCCGATCACCGGCTACCTGTACAGCTCGGCCTCGAACATTCCGGTCGTCTATCTCGGCCTGATTACGCTGCCGCGCCTGATCGATCCCGATCCGGTGCTCAAGGAAACGCTGAAGACGCTCCACATCACGCGAACTACACGCTGCTCGCGATTGTTGCGCTGCACGTGCTGGGCGCGCTCAAGCATCAGATCGTCGACCGCGACGGCGTGCTCGCCCGCATGCTCCCGTTCCTCAAATAACAAAAGGAAAGCCATGAAGATCTCGTTCCATCGCACCGTGCTGGCGGCCGTGGCCGCCGCGACGCTCGCCGTGTCGGGCGCCGCGCTCGCGCAGGTCGACGTCGCCAAGAGCAAGGTGTCGACCGTCTCGAAGCAGATGAACGTGCCGACCGAAGGCGTGTTCAAGAAATTCAGCGCGAACCTGAAGTTCGATCCGGCGCACGCCGCGCAAGGCAGCGCGCAGGTCACGATCGACATCGCCAGCTTCGACCTCGGCGACAAGATGTACAACGACCAGGTGGCCGGCAAGGAATGGTTCGACTCGAAGGGCTTCCCGCAGTCGAGCTTCGTGTCGTCGTCGATCGCGCCGGCGGGCGGCAACAAGTACAACGTCGCCGGCAAGCTGACGATCAAGGGCAAGACCGAAGCCGTCACGGTGCCGGTCACCGTCACCGTCACCGACAGCGGCAACACGCGCGTGTTCGACGGCGTGGTGCCGATCAAACGCTCGACGTTCGAGATCGGCACGGGCGAGTGGAAGGACACCTCGATCGTGGCCGACGAAGTGCAGATCAAGTGCCATCTCGTCGCGGCCAAGTAAGGCCCGCCGGCGAATCGCATCCGGAGCCGCAACTCGCTGCGGCGTCCGTTCAACGTTAGTTAGGAAAATGAATTGAACAAGACCATGATGATGGCTGCGGGCGCACTCGCCGCGGCGCTGTCGATCCCGGCGATGGCCGCTACGGTGACGTACCAGCTCGACCCCAGCCACACGTACCCGAAGCTTCGGGCGGTGTCCCAAACGTAGTTGAAGGGCGGCCTCAAATCTGAAGTGCAACACCTTCGCCAACCGGTAAAGTCCGCGAATGGCAAAGAGAACGTACCAACAACTGCAACCTGAAGAACGTATGCGAATCGATTTCTGGCGGGACGAGCGATT
>WNEB01000028.1 GCA_009914575.1 Burkholderia gladioli | reverse complement strand
ATGCAATTGCCCGTGACGGTCGTCGAGAATGGAAGCAAGACAGTGGCTACCACCGGCGATCGCTTGCCGAGAATGCGATGTATCGGTTCAAGACCCTCACCGGCAACTGTCTCTGGGCGCGTCACATAGACTCGCAGGCGACCGAGGTCTCCGTTCGCGTCGGCGTCATCAACCGTATGGCGGACCTCGCTCGTCCGCAATCCGTTCGTATCGCCTGAAATTATGCCCGTCGATGCTATTGCATCCTCACACTCGATTTATGCAACAACGCCGTACACGGGTACAAATTCGGGAACAGTGCGCTTGAGCACGAAGGGGTTACAGTCTCTTGGAGCCGCTGGAGGGTCCGAGGTACATTTTTGTTGGGGTATAGGAAGGCGTGGGAACCGCGCCACGAGGCTATATTCGAGCCGCAGGGCCACGTATGCGGGAGATAATTGGCGCGCCCGGCTGGGATCGAACCAGCAACCTCTGCCTTCGGAGGGCAGTACTCTATCCATTGAGTTACGGGCGCTTCGAGAAACCGCGTCACGACCCCGAAAAACCTGGATGTAACGCCGGCAAGAGTGAGAGCATACCTTGTTTCCATGACAGCGTCCACCGCGCGCCGGACGCCTTCCGCACGCCCGCCGGCTTGCGGGTAAACGCCCGCCGCGCCGCCCCCTTCCGGGCCAAAAAGAGGCGTCTATAATCATTCAAGCTTCCGTCAACAGCCATTCTGCCGCAGCCGGACCCGACCTAATTCCTATTCACGGAGACGAGGCCAGCATGAGCGAAGCGCCCCATCAGCCCCATCACGAAGCGCCCATCAAGACGCCTGGGCAACTGATCGCCGTCATCGTCGCGTCGTTCGCGATTCCGATCGTGATCATCATCTGTTCGCCACCTACGCCGATCACGCGTTTCGCGTGGACGCCGGCACCGACGGCCTGTCGGACGCCGCCGTGGCCGCCCGCATCGCGCCGCTCGCCCAGGCGGACGTCAAGGACGCCAACGCACCGCGCGCCTACAAAACCGGCGAAGCCATCTACACGGCCGTCTGCGCGGCCTGTCACGCCGCGGGCGCGACCGGCGCGCCGAAGTTCGGCAACGCGGGCGACTGGGCCGCGCGCATCGCGCAAGGCTACGACACGCTGCTGCACGCCGCGCTGACCGGCAGGGAGCGATGCCCCCGCGCGGCGGCACGAACCCCGACGACGTCAGCGATTTCGAGATCGCGCGCGCGGTCGTCTACATGGCGGACAAGGGCGGCGCGACGGTCCCGGAGCCGGCCGAGCCAGCAGCGAACGCCGCCGCGCCGGGCGCGGCCTCGGATGCGACGGCCGCCGCAGCTTCGGGGGCCTCGGCCGTGCCCGACGCAGCCGCCGCCGCAAACGCGCAGGCCGCCGCCATGGCCGCGATCGCGGCGCTGCCGAAGCCGGGCGCCGCGCCCGCCGCGGCGCCGACCGGCGGCGCAGGCGCGGGCAAGGCTCTCTACGATTCGGTATGCGTGGCCTGTCACGCGGTCGGCGTGCTCGGCGCGCCGAAGTTCGGCAACAAGGCCGACTGGGCACCGCGCCTGAAAGCCCCGATGGACACGGTCTACAACTACGCGCTGCACGGCAAGGGCTCGATGCCGCCGAAGGGCGGCTCGAACGCCTCCGACGCCGACGTCAAGGCGGCCGTCGACTACATGGTCGGCGCGGCGAAATAACGAAATAGCGAAACAGGCGCAACCGCCGGCCCCCGCGCAAGAAAATGGCCCCGTGTTCGCGATCCGCGGCACGGGCCATCGTCATCGTCATTGCGGTATGCCGCCGCGCTTACTTCTGCAGCAAGGCCTTCAGGCTCGCCAGCCGGTCCTTCGGCGTCATCGGCGCTTCCTCGGGCATGGGCGGCGGCGCTTCGTCGAGCCCCATTTCGGCGATGAAGCGCGACTGCTCGCACACCACCGTCTCGCGCGCCCGCTTGCGCTTCTTGCACCAGTTCAGATGCAGGCTGCGCTGCGCGCGCGTGATCGCCACGTACATGAGCCGACGCTCTTCCTCGATGCGCTCGTCGTCGATGGCGTCGTCCTCGGAACTGCCGCGGTGCGGCATCACGCCTTCCTCGACGCCGACCAGGAACACGTGCGGATATTCGAGCCCCTTCGACGCGTGCACGGTCGACAGGCGCACCGCGTCGGGGTCGTCCTCCTTGCCTTCGAGCATCGACATCAGCGCGACGGTCTGGATCAGGCCGAGCAGGTTCTTGCCGGTGTCGGCCAGCGCGTCGGCGTTGTGGAAGCCCTCGGCCTCGCCGTCGACGGCCTCGGTTTCGGGCTTGGTGCCCTTGCGCTTGAGCCACTCGAGGAATTCGAGCACGTTCTGCCACTTCGATTGCGCCTGGCGCTCGTCGAACGCGTCGTACAGGTAGGCCTCGTAGTGGATCGCCTCCATCATGTCGTCGAGCACGGTGGTGGCCGGATCGGTGTCGGCGCGCTCGGTCAGGCGCTGGATGAAGTCGCAGAACATGCGCAGCGGCTCGACCTGCCGCGCCGACAGCCGCGCCTCGATACCGCCCATGTACACCGCCTCGAACAGCGACACCTTGGCCTGCCCCGCGAACGAGCCGAGCGCCTCCAGCGTGGTGTTGCCGATGCCGCGGCGCGGCGTGGTGACGGCGCGGATGAACGCAGGGTCGTCGTCGGCGTTGGCGATCAGCCGCAGGTACGCGCACAGGTCCTTGATCTCGGCCTTGTCGAAGAACGACTGGCCGCCCGACAGCACGTACGGAATCCGCTCGCGGCGCAGCACCTGCTCGAAGATCCGCGCCTGGAAGTTGCCGCGGTACAGGATCGCGTAATCGCGGAACTGCGTGCGCCGCTCGAACTTGTGCGCCGAGAGCCGGAACACGACGGATTCGGCCTCGTGCTCCTCGTCGTTGCACGGCGTGACGGTGATCGTGTCGCCCATGCCGTGCTCGGACCACAGCTTCTTCTCGAACAGCTTCGGGTTGTTGGCGATCACGTTGTTCGCGGCGGTCAGGATCCGCACCGTCGAACGGTAGTTCTGTTCCAGCTTCACGAGGTGCAGCTTCGGGAAATCCTTGCCGAGCTGCGCCATGTTCTCGAGCGTCGCGCCGCGCCAGCCGTAGATCGCCTGGTCGTTGTCGCCCACCGCCGTGAACGCAGCGCGCGGGCCGGCCAGCAGCTTGAGCAGCGTGTACTGGCAGGCGTTGGTATCCTGGTATTCGTCGATCAGCAGATAGCGCAGCTTGTTCTGCCAGCGCTCGCGCACCTGCTCGTTGCGCTCGAACAGTTCGGCCGGCAGCCGGATCAGATCGTCGAAATCGACGGCCTGATAGGCGTGCAGCGTGGCGACGTAGTTGCGGTAGACCAGCGCGGCCTGCTGCTCGTCCTCGTTGGCGGCGATCGCGAGCGCCTCCTCGGGCGTGACGAGGCCGTTCTTCCAGAGTGAGATGATGTTCTGGATCTTGCGGATCAGGCCCTTGTCGGTGGTGCCGAGCTGCTCCTGCACCATGCCGAAGCAGTCGTCCGAATCCATGATCGAGAACTGCGGCTTGAGGCCCAAGTGCTCGGCTTCCTGGCGCAGGATCTGCACGCCGAGCGAGTGGAAGGTGCACACCGTGAGCTGATTCACGGGCACCTTGCGGCCTTCCTTGCCGGGCGTGGTCAGCGTCTTGCCCTCGAGCAGCTTGCCGACGCGCTCGCGCATTTCGGCGGCGGCCTTGTTGGTGAACGTGACGGCCGCGATATGGCGCGGCTCGAACCCCTTGTTCTCGATCAGATGGGCGATCTTCTGGGTGATCACCCGCGTCTTGCCGCTGCCGGCGCCGGCGAGCACGAGACAGGGGCCGTCGAGATAGCGCACCGCTTCGCTTTGAGCGGCATTGAGACTTGCGGACATGGTGACTGACGGGCTGGAAATGCGGATGGCGGCGCCGCCGCCGCGCCTTCGGACAGGGCGCGGTGCGCGCCGCCGGAGGCTGCGCGGATCGGAATACGACGGACGCGGGAGACCGCATGTTAACACGCCGTCCGCGCGCCGATCGCGATGCCGAAATGGGGCCGGACGATGCGCCGGGCAGGCGCCCGTCCGGCGGGCGGCCGTGTTCGCGCCCCGCTTCTCCGAGCCACAATAGCCGTTCGTTTGAACTCGCTCGCTGACAGGATTCGCTTATGGCTTCTCTGCTGAAAGTTGGTCTGATGGTTTTCGGTTTCGCCGGCGCGACGTTTCACGCGCCGGTGATCGCGCACAGCGGTCGCACCACGGTCGCGGCGATCGCCGCCGGGCAGCCCGACAAGGCTCGCGCCGCCTATCCGCAGGCCGCCGCGGTCGCCGATTTCGAGGCGCTGCTCGCGCACGCCGAGGTCGAATGCGTGGTGATCGCCACGCCGAACGACACCCACTTCGATCTGGCCCGCCGCACGCTCGAAGCGGGCAAGCACGTGGTGGTCAACAAGCCGGTCACGCTCACCTCGACCGAGGCGCGCGCTGGCGCGGCTCGCCGCCGATCGCGGGCTGGTGTTCGCGCCGTTCCACAACCGCCGCTGGGACGGCGATTTCCTCACCGTTCGCCAGCTGGTCGCCAGCGGCGAACTGGGCCGCATAACCTGGTTCGAATCGCACTTCGACCGCTTCCGGCCGCAGATCCGCCAACGCTGGCGCGAGGACGCGACGCGCGGCGGCGGCCTGCTGTTCAACCTCGGCCCGCCCCTGATCGATCAGGCGCTCGCGCTGTTCGGCGCGCCGGACACGGTCAGCGCGACGGTGCGCGCACGCCGCGACGGCTCGGAAGCCGCCGACCTGATCCACCTGGTGCTCGGCTATCCCGACAAGGAAGTGGCGCTGCACGCGAGCCCGCTCTCGGCGATCGAGCCGGCGCGCTTCACCGTGCTCGGCACGCGCGGCGGCTATCAGAAGTTCGGGCTGGACACACAGGAGGATCAGCTCAAGGCAGGCCTGACGCCCGACGACGTCGAATTCGGCGGCGGCAACCTCCCCGGCGTGCTGCATCTGCTCGACGGCGATGTCGAGACGGAACGCCCGGTGCCCACGCTCGACGGCCAGTACGCCGAGTTCTATCGCGCGCCGTTCCCGGTGCCGGCGCAGGACGCCGTCGACGTGATGGCGATCATCGAGCTGGCCGACCGCAGCGAGCGCGAGGGCCGCCGCCTGCCATTCGTGCGCGAAGCGTTCTGACCCTGCGCCCGAACCCGACGGCACGGGCGTTCGCGACCGGCGGTACAAACCGTTACAAAAGTCTCGGGAACCCGAACTGACTTACGACTAGTCTCAATCGTGCTTCAAACGACCGGCCCCGCGAGGGCCGGCTTCGTTTTCGGCACGCCGCACCCGCATTTGCCTCACCGATCCGCCACAAGGAGAACGATTCATGCAACGGTTGATCCGTACGGCCCTCGGCGCCGCCCTCCTCGCCTCGCTGGCCGCGTGCGTCGTCACGCCGCCGCCGAAGCGATGGCCGCCGCGTCCGCGCCCCGTTCAACCGGCTCCCGTGAAGCCGAGGCTGCCGCCTCCGCCGCAACCGGCGCCGCCGGTGGGCGTCGAACGCATGAAAGACATCCTCGGTCGGATCGACAGCCTCGGCGGGCGCATCGATTCGCGCGTGACGGGCGGCGCCTATCCGCCTCCGCAAGGCCGCGCGCTGCATCGCCGGCTCGACGTGATCCGCCAGGAAGCAGCGAACGACATGAGCGCCCAGCACGCCGCCCGCCCTCCTTTCTTTTCCCCTCTTCCTGCAAGCCGCCTCCGGGCAGGCTTGCGCGGCGCGCCTCCGCGCCTTATCCCCCGCTCGTCCACCGTTTATCCCAAGGCTTGTCCACCGGAAACGGGCACTTGTCCGGTGGTTATCCGCTTCTTTCCCACCGCTTTTCCACCTGGTTATCCACCGGTTTATCCCGCGATTTGCCCCGCTTTTCCACCGGCTGTCCATCGCTTGTCCCAAGCCAATCCAACGCTTGTCCACGCTGTCATCCACAGGCTTGCCCACAGCAAAAGGCACGTTTGCCCCCTGCCGCTCCACAGCTTGTCCACCGGTTTATCCCCAGTCTCGCCACGCATGCGTGCGACATCCACCTGCCGCCAGGCGACATGAATTTGCGCAAATTGACAAGCCGTTTGGCCTCGCGTACATTCGCCGCACGCGTCGGGAGAGCGTGCAGCAAGCCGGTCGAATCGGGCTTGCCTTACCGCCGAAGGGGCCCCCGCAAACTTTCAGGCAAAAGGACCGGCCGCGTCGAAACAGCGTGCGCGCCGCCCATGCGGCGCATCGCGCATTTCGTACTCTGGAGAGCGGCAGTAGCCCGTGCGAAGGCACCGGCAGGCTGCCCACCGAAGGGGCGCGCGCAGGCCGGTCACGGTCGCGCAATCTCTCAGGTATCGAGGACAGAGGGGCTTGGCAAGGATTCACAGGCGTCATACCGCCCGCGCATCCCGCGAATTGCCAGATCGTAGTCACGCCCGCGCACCCGCGCGGACGGAACCCCGAGGCCCCGATGACCGCACTCAAACACACCCCGCTTCACGCCGCGCATACCGCGCTCAACGCCCGCATGGTCGATTTCGGCGGCTGGGACATGCCCGTGAACTACGGCTCCCAGCTCGACGAGCACCGTGCCGTGCGCACCGATGCGGGCATGTTCGACGTGTCGCACATGTGCGTCGTCGATTTCCGCGGCGAGCGCGTGCGCGCGTTCTTCGAGCACGCGATCGCCAACAACGTCGGCAAGCTGCACGCTCCGGGCAAGGCGCTCTACTCGTGCCTGCTGAACCCGGAAGGCGGCGTGATCGACGACCTGATCGTCTATTACTTCACCGAAAACTTCTTCCGCGTGGTGGTCAACGCCGGCACGACCGAGAAGGACCTGGCCCGGTTCGCGCGCCTGAACGCCGAGGGCGGCTTCGGCCTCGAAATCACCCCGCGCCGCGAACTGGCGATCGTCGCCGTGCAGGGCCCGAACGCACGCGCCAAGGCCTGGGACACGATCCCCGCCGCCCGCGCCGCCACCAGCGAACTGAAGCCGTTCAACGCCGCGCAGGTGGCCGGCACGCCGTTCGGCGACCTGCTGACCGTCGCGCGCACCGGCTACACGGGCGAGGACGGCTTCGAGATCATCGTCCCGGCCACCCACGTGGAGGCGCTCTGGAACGCGCTGATCGCCCAGGGCGTGCGCCCGGTCGGGCTCGGCGCGCGCGACACGCTGCGCCTCGAAGCCGGCATGAACCTCTACGGCCAGGACATGGACGACACCGTCTCCCCGCTCGACGCGGGCCTGGCCTGGACGGTCGATCTCGCCGCGCCGCGCGATTTCGTCGGCCGCGCCGCGCTCGAGGCGAACGGCCAGCGCGCCGCCTTCGTCGGCCTGATCCTGCTGAAGGAAAACGGCAAGGCCGGCGGCGTGCTGCGCGCCCACCAGAAGGTCGTCACCGCGCACGGCGAAGGCGAGATCACGAGCGGCACCTTCTCGCCCACGATGCAGGAATCGATCGCGTTCGCGCGCGTGCCGGCCGGCGTCTCGGCAGGCGATGCGGTGCAGGTGCAAATCCGGGACAAAAACCTTCCCGCGCGCGTGGTAAAACTCCCGTTCGTGCGCAACGGCAAGGTGCTGGCCGTCTGACGGCCCCCTCCCGCGCGCACGGCGAACTTCAACGCACACCACAATCAGGAGCATCCGATGAGCAACGTCCCGGCCGATCTGAAATACACCGACGAACACGAATGGATCCGTACCGAGGCTGACGGCAAGCTGACGGTCGGCATCACCGATCACGCGCAGAACACGCTCGGCGACATCGTCTTCCTCGAGTTGCCCGAAGTCGGCAAGCAGTTCAAGGAAGGCGACGCCGTCGGCGTCGTCGAATCGGTCAAGGCCGCCTCCGACATCTATTCGCCGGTGTCTGGCGAGATCGTCGCGGTCAACGCCGACGCGGTCGACACGCCGGAATCGGTCAACGAAGACGCCTACGACGCCTGGCTCTTCAAGATCAAGCTCGCCCCCGGCGCGAACACCGACAAGCTGATCGACGCAGCCGCGTACACCAAGCTGATCGACTAAGCGTTTTACGACCCGCGCCCCCCAGCAGGAATGCCATGAAGCTCGACCACCCGAATCATCTGATGAACCGCACGCCCCTCTCGCTCGCCGCGCTCGAAACGCGCGATGCGTTCGCCGAACGCCACATCGGCCCCGACGCCGCCAGCCAGCAGACCATGCTCGACACGCTTGGCTTCGCGTCGCGCGCGGCGCTGATGGATGCGGTGATTCCCGCCGCGATCCGCCGCGAGGAAACGCTGCCGCTCGGGCCATTCACGCAGCCGAAAAGCGAGGCGGAAGCGCTCGCCGCGCTGCGCGAGCTGGCGGATCAGAACCAAGTGTTCCGGACCTTCATCGGCCAGGGCTATTACAACGCGCATACGCCGGCCGTGATCCTGCGTAACGTGCTCGAAAATCCCGCCTGGTACACGGCCTACACGCCGTACCAGCCAGAAATCTCGCAAGGCCGCCTGGAAGCGCTTCTGAACTTCCAGCAGATGGTGATCGACCTCACCGGGCTGGCCATCTCGAACGCCTCGCTGCTCGACGAGGCCACCGCCGCCGCCGAGGCGATGACGCTGCTGCAGCGCAACGGCAAGCCGAAGTCGAACCGCTTCTTCGTGGCCGACGACGTGCTGCCGCAAACGCTCGAAGTGATCCGCACGCGCGCCGTGCCGGTCGGCATCGAAGTGGTCACCGGCCCGGTCGCGCAGGCCGCCGAGGCCAACGCGTTCGGCGTGCTGCTGCAATACCCGGGCGTCGACGGCGACGTGCGCGACTATCGCGCGCTGACCGAAGCCGTGCACGCGGTCGGCGGCCACGTGTTGGTGGCGGCCGACCTGCTCGCGCTGACGGTGCTGACGCCGCCGGGCGAATGGGGCGCGGACGTCGCGATCGGCAACACCCAGCGCTTCGGCGTGCCGGTCGGCTTCGGCGGCCCGCACGCCGCGTACCTCGCGGTGCGCGACGAATTCAAGCGGCAGATGCCGGGCCGGCTCGTCGGCGTGACCGTCGACGCGCAAGGCAAGCCGGCGATGCGCCTCGCGCTGCAAACGCGCGAGCAGCATATCCGCCGCGAAAAGGCCACCTCGAACGTCTGCACGGCGCAAACGCTGCTCGCCATCATGGCCAGCTCGTATGCCGTCTATCACGGCCCGCGCGGCCTGAAGACGATCGCGCTGCGCGTGAACCGCATCGCCGGCCTGCTGGCCGCGGGCCTCAAGCAGCTCGGCTTCGCGCCCGTCAACAGCACCTTCTTCGACA
Organism: Burkholderia gladioli; assembly: GCA_009914575.1. GTDB lineage: Bacteria > Pseudomonadota > Gammaproteobacteria > Burkholderiales > Burkholderiaceae > Burkholderia > Burkholderia gladioli_B. The sequence goes on along the minus strand of WNEB01000028.1, from coordinate 2,067 downwards.
CGCTGACGGTGGAAGCCGGCGCGCAGGCCACGGCGCTGCACGACGCGGCGCGCGCCAAGCGCATCAACCTGCGCCGCGCGGGCGAAACGCGCGTCGGCGTGTCGATCGACGAAACCACCACGCGCAACGATCTGGCCGACCTGCTGGCCGTGTTCGCCGCGGTGGCGGGCGCCGTCGCGCCGTCGGTCGAGGAACTCGACGCCGCGCTGCCGGGCGCGCCGGTGCTGCCGGCCAACCTGGAACGCACGAGCGCCTACCTGACGCACCCGGTGTTCAATCGCCATCATTCGGAAACGGAAATGCTGCGCTACCTGCGCAGCCTGTCGGACAAGGATCTCGCGCTCGACCGCTCGATGATCCCGCTCGATGATCCCGCTCGGCTCGTGCACGATGCAGCTGAACGCCACGTCCGAAATGCTGCCGGTCACCTGGCCCGAGTTCGGCCAGATCCACCCGTTCGCGCCGGAAGATCAAACCGTCGGCTACCGCACGATGATCGCCCAGCTCGAACAGATGCTGGTGGCGGCCACCGGCTACGCGGCCGTGTCGCTGCAGCCGAACGCCGGCTCGCAAGGCGAATACGCCGGCCTGCTGATCATCGACGCCTATCACGCCTCGCGCGGCGAAGGCCATCGCGACGTCTGCCTGATCCCGGCGTCGGCGCACGGCACCAACCCGGCCTCGTCCCACATGGCCGGCATGAAGGTGGTGGTGGTGGCCTGCGACGAGCAGGGCAACGTCGACATCGCCGACCTGAAGGCCAAGGCCGAACAGCATTCGGCCAACCTAGCCGCGATCATGATCACCTACCCGTCCACCCACGGCGTGTTCGAGCAGAACGTGCGCGAGATATGCGAGATCGTGCACGCGCACGGCGGCCAGGTCTACGTGGACGGCGCCAACATGAACGCGATGGTCGGCCTGACCGCGCCGGGCCAGTTCGGCGGCGACGTGTCGCACCTGAACCTGCACAAGACATTCTGCATCCCGCACGGCGGCGGCGGCCCGGGCGTCGGCCCGGTGGCCGTGGGCGCGCACCTCGCGAAGTTCCTGCGGAACCAGCGCTCGACCGGCTACACGCGCGACGCCGACGGCATCGGCGCGGTGTCGGCCGCGCCGTACGGCTCGGCCTCGATCCTGCCGATCTCGTGGATGTACATCGCGATGATGGGCGGGCGCAACCTGACAGCCGCCACCGAAGTGGCGATCCTCAACGCGAACTACATCGCGCGCCGCCTCGCGCCGCATTACCCGGTGCTGTATTCTGGCCCCGGCGGCCTGGTCGCGCACGAATGCATTCTCGATCTGCGTCCGATCAAGGAATCAAGCGACATCACGGTGGACGACGTGGCCAAGCGCCTGATGGACTACGGCTTCCACGCGCCGACCATGAGCTTCCCGGTGCCGGGCACGCTGATGGTCGAGCCGACCGAATCGGAATCGCAGGAGGAACTCGACCGCTTCATCGACGCGATGGTGGCGATCCGCGAGGAAATCCGCGCCGTCGAGGAAGGCCGTGCCGATCGCGAGGACAACCCGCTACGTCACGCACCGCACACGACCGCCGTGGTCACCGCGAACGACTGGAACCACGCCTACTCGCGCGAACAGGCCGCGTTCCCGGTGGCATCGCTGGCCGCCGGCAACAAGTACTGGCCGCCGGTCGGCCGCGCCGACAACGTCTACGGCGACCGGAACCTATTCTGCGCCTGCGTGCCGATGTCCGACTACGCCTGAGCGAACGCCTGACGTTCCTTTCGCCGCCCGCCATGCACCGCGCCGCCGCACCTGCCTCCGCCTTCGGGCCGACGGCGGGTGCGGCGGCGCGCGGTCGCGTTCGTCTCCAAGTCCGGCTACCATCACACGCCGCCATCCAGCCAAACGAGGAGAATGAAATGAACGCGTCCCGCCCCGTGACCGAGTGAGCGAAGAATGAGGGTGGATCCTCACGGGCCAACGGCATCGATGTGCCCTGGTGGAAAATGCACGCATTTCCCGGCAACCGGAGGATCCACGATGAACAGTATGGCCGTAGGTGTCGACATCGCCAAGCAGGTATTCCAAGTG